>NZ_ASZW01000072.1:11995-39434 GCF_000468215.1 Arthrobacter sp. CAL618
GAGCCGTTCCACCTTGTTCTCCTCGTAGGACTCGAAGTTACCCTCGAACCAGTACCACTTGTCCGGGTTCTCCTCGGTGCCCTCGTAAGCGAGGATGTGGGTCACGACCCGGTCGAGGAACCACCGGTCGTGCGATACCACCACGGCGCAGCCGGGGAATTCCAGCAGTGCGTTTTCCAGGCTGGACAGCGTTTCGACGTCGAGGTCGTTAGTCGGTTCGTCAAGGAGGAGAAGGTTTCCACCCTGTTTGAGCGTCAGGGCCAGGTTCAGCCGGTTACGCTCACCACCGGAGAGGACACCGGCACGCTTCTGCTGATCGGGGCCCTTGAAGCCGAAGGCCGATACGTAGGCCCGTGAAGGCATTTCGACCTGACCCACCTGGATGAAGTCGTGTCCGTTGGAGACAACCTCCCAGAGGGTCTTCTCGGGGTCGATGCCACCACGGGACTGGTCGACGTAGGAGATTTTCACCGAATCACCGATGGTCAGCTTGCCGCCGTCGATTGGTTCCAGGCCCACGATGGTCTTGAACAGCGTGGTCTTACCGACGCCGTTGGGGCCGATGACGCCGACGATGCCGTTGCGGGGCAGCGAGAAGGACAGTCCGTCGATCAGGATGCGATCGTCGTAGCCCTTGCGCAGGTCAGTCGCTTCAATGACCTGGTTACCCAGGCGTGGGCCCGGCGGGATCTGGATGTCTTCGAAGTCGAGCTTCTTGGTGCGCTCCGCTTCTGACGCCATTTCCTCGTACCTGGCGAGCCTGGCCTTCGACTTGGTCTGGCGGCCCTTGGCGTTGGAGCGAACCCATTCGAGTTCCTCGGTGAGGCGCTTGGACTGCTTCGCATCCTTTTTGCCCTGCACCTCGAGGCGGGCACGCTTCTTTTCCAGGTAGGTGGAGTAGTTGCCCTCGTAGGGGTACAGGTGGCCGCGGTCGACCTCGGCGATCCACTGTGCAACGTGGTCGAGGAAGTACCGGTCGTGGGTCACGGCCAGGACAGCTCCGGCGTAGCTCTTGAGGTGCTGCTCGAGCCACAGCACACTTTCAGCGTCGAGGTGGTTGGTGGGCTCATCGAGGAGCAGCAGGTCGGGCTTCTGCAGAAGCAGCTTGCACAACGCAACCCGGCGTCGTTCGCCACCGGAAAGGATCGTGACATCGGTTTCCGGGGGCGGGCAGCGCAGCGCGTCCATGGCCTGTTCCAGCTGGGAATCGAGGTCCCAGGCGTCAGCCGCGTCGATGGCTTCCTGCAGTTTCCCCATCTCTTCAAGCAGGGTGTCGAAGTCGGCGTCCGGGTTGGCCATCTCTTCGGAGATCTCGTTGAACCGCTGGATCTTGCCGTAGATCTCACCGACACCTTCCTGCACGTTGCCCAGAACGGTCTTTTCCTCGTTCAGGGGCGGCTCCTGCAGCAGGATGCCCACTGAGTAGCCAGCGCTGAGCTTCGCTTCGCCGTTCGAAGGGGTGTCCAGGCCTGCCATGATCTTCAGGATGGTGGACTTGCCCGAGCCGTTGGGGCCCACGACGCCAATCTTCGCGCCGGGGTAGAAGGACATGCTGACGTCGTCGAGGATTACTTTGTCGCCGACAGCCTTGCGTGCCTTGGTCATTGTGTAGATAAATTCCGCCATGCTCCAAGGCTAGTCGGTGCAACCAACTATCTCCCATTTGTGTGCGGTAGCTCCCGTTGCCTGACAGGAGCGTTCCCCTTGAGAAGGGTGGCGCCGCCGAGTTCTAGAAGGGTGCGTCACTGAGTTGACGTCCTGCTTCCGGTGAACTGGTGCCACCGCCAGACGCGTCATCGGCGTCGTCGGCGTCAGCGGTGTGCCCGGCGTCGGCGTCAGCGGTCTGCCCGTCAGTGTGCCCGTCGGTGTGCCCATCAGTGTGCCGCCTGTCAGTCTGCCCGTCGGTGTGCTCTGCGCCGTCGTCGTCGGAGCGCTCCGGGTAGCCGCCCGACGCGTCCATGATCTCCCCGGTGGCCTGGTCGACCCGTGGATAATCCACGTCGGAGTCCTGCACATCCGATGGATCACCCGCCGTCGACGTTTCCCCTCCGATGCGGTCGGCGCTGGTGCGGTGGAAGTGGGCGGTCCCCCACATCAGGTCATGCCCGACCGTTTCAGCGTCGATATCTACCGAGGTACCGGTTCTCCCGTCCTCCCGGATCCATGGCCGGACCCGAAGCCGCCCGCTCACCACCACCTTGTCGCCCTTCTTGATGCTCACTCCGGCGTTGGTGGCCAATTGCCTGAACATCGACACGGCGTACCAGTTGGTTTGGCCGTCAGCCCAGGAGCTGGTGTTCCGATCGAATCGGCGCTCGGTCGAGCACATGCGGAAACTGGCGTAGGCCAGGCCGCTGACTGCGACCCCTGACTTGACGTCGGTGGCCACATAGCCTCGGACTGTGATGTTGTCGCTCATCGAATTCCCCTTCAGCAAAGGTGTGCGCTGGCGGGTGTGCCAGCAGACACTATTTCACCGGTACCGAGGTGCGGGCGGGGGCTGTGGCAGCCCTATGTGGACAGGCTGAGGGAAGGGTCGCAGGTGGAGGGAAAGTCATCAACACGCTGGACCGGTTGCGGTCGGCCGCAACTCCGCGGGCCGCCTCTGTTCCGGGGGCTGGGGTCTTGCCTGCAGGTCGTCCTGTTCCGGGGCCAGCGTCTTGCCTGCTGGTCGGCCCGGTAATGCTGTGGTGCCCCCGGCGCGATTCGAACGCGCGACCAACGGATTAGAAGGCCGTTGCTCTATCCACTGAGCTACGGGGGCGACTTTTCTAGGTTACTACGCCGCCCAGCATCGTCGTGACGACGGGCGGCCCGGTTCTACGTCAGCATCTGGACATGCGTGGCTGACATGCAGGGCATTTCCGTCCACGGATGGCCGGGTTGCTCCCCGGGGTCCGTGTTGGTCACCGGGGTCCGGGTTGGTCACCGGAACGGGTGGTGGTTCGCTACGCCCCGAAGGTCACCTTGAGTTCGAGGTGGTGCTGGCCTGCGATGTCCTGTGAATAGACCGCCTTGCCGGAGATTCCCGTGAGGCCTTCGGTACCGGATCCCGGGATGATGTGGCCTGAACTGGCTGCAGCACTACCCTCGGCAATCCCCCAGTGCTGGACGATCATGGTGCCCACCCTGCCGCCGACCGATCCGGTGAAGACCTCCGACGCGACGTAGCCGGCGCCGAAGTCGTTCCCCGCCATCAGTAACTCGGCGAAACTGGTCCCAGCCAGGTCGCCGGTAAAGACTTTGGTGGCGCTGACCCGGGACAATTCACTCGACGACCCGGGAACTGAATAGGGCTCGGGACTCCAGTCAGATATCTCGAAATCGCCGCTGATGATGTGTTCTGTCGATTCGGTCATTGACCCAGTATCGCCGGTTCAGCCCGAGAAAGCATGTTTGGGAGGACCCCGGTGATCAGTGCAGCTCGCCTGCCGCCGGGGTTTCATAGCGTTTCCGGAACAGAATCTTGGTCTTCGGATCGAGGAAAACCAGGTAGCACGCGAAGCCCAGAGCCACCACCGCAGCGACCTGCCGTGCCACCGTCAGGCTGAGCTCGAAGTACGGGAAAATGTCCAGCTGATCCGAGATGGCGTAGATCATGAAGAAGGACACCATGAAGTAGAGGGTCTTGACCTGCCAGTCGTTGCGGATACCGGTCACGGCGAACAAGGGGATCAGCCACACGACGTACCAGGACTGGATCATCGGCGCGAGAAACACGATCGCCGCGAAGGCGAGGGCGAGCCGGCGTACCAACCGGCTGTGTTCACCGGTGAACATGAGCCACCCGATGATGGCCAGCGAGGTGATCCGCCCCAGCAGGTAGACCACATCAGTGAAGGATTGACCGTCAAAGCCCAGTGCGTCCGCGAGGATCATGACGACCATGCCCAGGAATCCAATGGGTGCGTACCAGATCCAGACGCTGCCCGGGGTGCTCAGTGCGCCCACCCAGCCAAACCCGAACCCGTTGATCATTCCCATCACCCAGAGGATGGCAAATGAGATGCCAGCGGTGAGACCCCAGTAGAGGAACTTCCGCGGCCAGCTGGCACCTTTACCTGCCCACATCAGCCCCATGAAAGGAAGAAAGATCAGCGTGATGGGCTTGATGGCGATGGACAGGGTGACGATCACGATGGCGCGCAGCGGTTTCTGGGTCGCCGCCAGGTAGAGCCCCCAGAGGGCAAGACCGATCATCAGCGCATCATTGTGGATGCTGGCGATGAAATTGATCAGGAAGAGGGGGTTCGCCGCGGTCAGCCACAGCGCCCGGTTGGGGTTAACGCCGTGCAGTTCGGCGAGTTTGGGCACGTAATACACGCACAGTGCCACTCCCACAATGGCGATGAGCCGGAAGAGCAATATCGAGAAGTCGGGTTGCCCGCCGGTGATGCCAACCACCAGGGCTTCAATCCACAGGAATACGGGCCCGTAGGGGGTGGGGCTTTGCGCCCACATATCGTCGGCACCGATTTGCAGGTAGTTCGAGATCTGGGAGTAGCCGTCGACATAGGGGTTCAACCCTGACAACACCACCTGGCCCTGCGCGATGTATGCGAACACATCCCTGCTGAACAGCGGGAGGGCCAGGCACATGGGCGCACCCCAGGCAATCACGGCGCGGAGGATCACCGGCCGGGACTCGGGCCCCCACCCATGCAGGCGTTGACCAAGCCGCAGCCAGGAGCGGACCAGAAGCATGCCACCCAAAGCGAGGATCAGGACGGACACCACAGCGCCGGCCGGTTCAAACCGCATCCACATGATGACGGGGACCCTGCGCAACTCGACCGACGCCAGCGACAGCCAGCCGACACCATACGATCCGATCATCATCAGCAGTGATCCCACGAACCCCTGGATAACCGCGACATTCGGGCGGCCCGCCAAGGCCGAGTCCGTCCGGGGCTGCGAGGCGTCGGCTGGCACCTGGGCAGTCATCTGTGGTTATCCAATCTTCGGTCGAACACTAAATCTCGAACGGCTGTTCTGCTGAAATACTGCATCTAAACCGAGGTGCCGTGGCCGGGCAGACTGGCTAGATTTTAGCATTGACAGCTGGTCCGTAGCCGGTATCGCCGCACCCGGTTGCTGCGTCCGGATCCGGCGAAACAGTGCTTACACTTGGCTTGACCAATATTCCTTGACGATTTGGTGGTACATGGCTTTGGGGCGCCACAGTGCGGAACCTGTCAAACGGCAGAAACCCGCTGACGAACTTCTTGCGTGGGGTGTGTTTATCTCGGCGGCATGTTTCGCCTCCATGTGGGTCCTGGACCTCGACCCCGGACCCGGGTTTATCCTGGGCGCGATGCCGGCGGCAGCTTTCGGTGTGGTCTGGATCCTCAACAACGGTGCCCTCACCCAACACCCCGCTGGAGCCCACTCGGCCTCGTGCCGGCCTGCGCCAACAGCAGCCACTGCACCCGTTGGCACCACAACACCGGGCGCGACGCCGGAGCCCACCAGGGGTCACGGTACCCAGCCGGGTCCGCAGCCCACCCGTCCGGCCCTGGCCCAGCCCGCTCGTGAGCAGCCAGCCTCGGAAGCGGGGAGCCACACCGCGGCGAGCCGTTGGGTTCAGGAGTTCGGTCCGCCGGACACCGGCCCACTGCCGGTTCAGGCTTATCGGCGCAACCGCGGTGCGGGAGTGTTCGCCGGATCAGTTGAGCAACGCTCCGACGGCCGCCAGTGGAGCCACTCCCGCGCCTGATCACGCGGTACATTTGGGGTGTGCCGATATCTAATGAACACATTGTCTGGATTGATTGCGAAATGACGGGGCTCGACCTCGTCTCGGACGCACTCATCGAAGTTGCAGTACTCGTGACTGATTCCGAGCTGAACATTCTGGGAGAGGGTGTCGACGTCGTCATCAAGCCCGACGACGCCGCGCTCGCGCAGATGGGCGATTTTGTGCGGGACATGCACACGACGTCAGGGCTGCTCACCGAACTTCCCGAGGGCATCAGCATGGCCGAGGCTGAGGCTGAGGTACTGGCCTACATCACCAAATGGGTTCCCGAACCCCGCAAGGCCCAGCTGGGAGGGAACTCGGTGGGTACCGACCGGTCGTTCCTGGCCCGCGACATGCCGGCCGTGATCGAGCACCTGCACTACCGGATCATCGATGTATCGACCATCAAGGAACTCGCTCGCCGGTGGTTCACCCGGGCGTATTTCCAGTCCCCTGCCAAGAGTGGGGGGCACCGGGCCCTGGGGGATATCCAGGACTCCATCCGTGAGCTGCGTTACTACCGGGAGTCGATTTTCGTGCCGAGCCCGGGCCCCGATTCGGCGTCCAGCAAAGCGATTGCCGGGTCGATGGCTGACTAGTTCGGGCGCCCGGAACCCCTTCCGGGCAGCCGGTTGCAGAGGGACCGCAAAAATTGTGTAGACTTGTCTGCGCTGCCTTTTGTAGGTGACAACACGACCGGAAACATCCGGTGGGATGTCATTTTGGCCGAAGGCACATGGTGGGTATAGCTCAGTTGGCAGAGCGCCTGGTTGTGGTCCAGGAGGTCGCGGGTTCAAGCCCCGTTACTCACCCCAAGAAGGTTGAAAGTTAGCCTTGGAAGGCCGTCCCTGAAGATCTTCGGGGGCGGCCTTACCTGTAGGACCCAGGCCGGCGTCAGCTGGCGTTGAGCCACCGTGGAGGTTGGACCGCATGGAACGCAACGTGTTTGAGGAAGACCATCTGCTGTTCCGCGAGGTCGCAGCCGAATTCATTTCCCGCGAAGTGGCACCCCACTACGCCAGCTGGGACCAGGACCACCTCATGCCACGCACGCTGTGGACTGCCGCTGGCGAACAGGGGCTCCTTGGTCTGGCCGTGCCCGAGGAGTTCGGCGGGGCGGGAATGCCCGATTATCGTTTCCGCGCCGTGCTGGACGAGGAGTTCGCCAAAACGAACCACCTCGCCGTCGCCCTCGCCTTCCACCTGCACGACGACCTGGTCCTCCCCCACCTGCTGGCCTACGGCTCCGACGACCTCAAAGCCCGGTGGCTCCCCGGGATGGTCAGCGGCGAACTCGTCACCAGCGTTGCGTGGACCGAGCCCGGTGCCGGCAGCGACCTGCGCGGCATCAGGACCAAGGCGGTGCGCGACGGCGACGACTGGCTGATCTCCGGACAGAAAACCTTCATCGGCAACGGCATCAGCGGTGACGCCTCCCTCGTGCTGGCCCGCACCGACGGCAGCACCGGCCGGGGCTCCGCTGACTCCTTCTCCCTGTTCATGGTCGAAAAAGGCGAGGGGTACAACACCGGCAAACAGCTCGACAAAATGGGCCTGAAAGCCTCCGACACCGCCGAGCTCTTTTTCGATGAGGTTCGGGTCACCGGGGACAACCTGGTGGGCGAACTGGGCCACGGGCTCCGTTACGCCACCGAACAGCTGCCGCAGGGGCGCCTCGCGATTGCCGTTGCAGCCTCAGCTGTGTCCCGTGCCAGCTACGAGGCCGCCGTCACATACACCAAGGAACGCAACGCGTTTGGCGAGCGGGTTATCGACTTCCAGAACACCCGTTTCCAGCTGGCCGATATCCTCACCGAGGTTGAGGTCACCGAAACGTACGTCGACCAGGCGATGCTCGCGTTCAACGCCGGAACCCTGGACGCGGCCAGCGCTGCCCGGGTGAAACTGTGGGCAAGCGAGCGGGCCAAATCCATCACTGACCGCTGCCTCCAGCTCCACGGCGGGTACGGGTACATCCTCGAGTATCCGGTGGCGCAGGCGTTCCTCGCCACCCGGCTGCTCACCATCTTCGGCGGCACCAGCGAGATCATGCGCGACGTCGTCGGCCGCCACATCGCCGGCCGATAACCGAGCTCGTTAGCCCCTTCCGATTTTCTCCCCTCCAGGAAAGCGACAATGACCGTTCACCCAGTCACCATCACCGGTGAGCCTGTGCTGCACCGCCGCGCCGCCGTCGTCACCGAGTTCGATGAGCAGCTGCGCACCCTCATTGCCGACATGTTCGAGACCATGGACGAAGCCAACGGCGTTGGCCTCGCCGCACCGCAGATCGGCGTGGGCCAGCGGATATTCGTGTACGGGATGGTGAACGACGACGACGTCGCGCCCCGCGGCGTGTTGGTGAATCCGACGCTGGTGACCACCAAGATTTCGGGGGCCGACCCGGACCCCGACGAAGAATCCGAGGGTTGCCTGTCCGTTCCTGGTGAATCCTTTCCGCTGAAACGCGCCGAATGGGTCAAGGTGACGGGTTTTGACGGCTTCGGCGAGCGGGTTGAATTTGTGGCCACCGGCTGGTTTGCACGTTGCATGCAGCACGAGTATGACCATCTGGAAGGCAAGCTGTACGTTGACCGGCTCGTCGAACCCTATTCACGCGCCGCCCGCAAGGCCATCAAGAAGAATGCCTGGGGCGCTCCCGGTCTGACCTGGATGCCAGGTGTGGACCCGGACCCCTTCGGCCACTAGCCGACGGCGCCCGCTGGTCCGGTCGGCCGGTCCGGTCCGTAGGTCTGGTCTGTCCGGTGGTCCGGTCGGTCTGGTCGGCCGGTCCGGTCCGTGGCTGCTAGACCTCTTTGGCGGCGGCACCCGGCTCCTGCCCGGGTTCGAGATCCTCAAGCCGCTCGACGTGTCGGAGCGGCCCAAAGATCGCCACGAGGGGTGCTCCGGCCGTCAGGATGACGCCGATCAGGATAGCGGTCCAGATTCCGACCAGCTCTGCCAGGATGCCACCGAGGATACTGGCGATCCCCAGCATCCCCCAGCTGACCATCCGGGAAGCGGCCCCGAGCCTGCCCATCATGGTGGGCGGGCAAACCCGCTGTCTGAAGGCTGCCCCGACCACGATGTTCCAGGCGACGCACACGCCCATCAGGAACAGGCCCAGCACGCCCCAGAGCATTCCGTAGCCCGGGGTCATGACCAGCAGCGAGGCGTAGCCCAGCACGCCGGGCACCATCGAATAGCGCCAGACCGGGCCGGACCCAAACCGGTCGGTGGCGCCCTTGACGGTAATACCGCCCAACGCTCCGCCGACGGACGCTGCGGCCAGGAGCACGCCCAGCCAGATCTCGGACTCGTTGAGGGTCCGAAGCACCAAAAGCACCAAAAGCGATGCGACCATACTTCCGCCCAGATTCCAGAGCGCCGCGTTGAACAGGATCGCCCGCAGCGGACCGGTGCTGAACGTGTAACGCAGCCCGTCCTTCATCTCCCGGAAGATCCGCCGCTCCCCCTGGTGCGGCTGCGCCTCCTTGAGCTTCAGGGACGAAATGGCGAACAGGGAGGCGACCGACGTCGCGATCTGCACCAGCAAGGAATTGGAGGCGCCGAACGCCACGGTCAACCAGCCGGCCAGGCCGCGACCGGCCGCGTCCGCGGACGCCGACGACGCCGTCATCAGGCCGTTGCCTTCGACCAGCTCATCCTTCGACACCGCCTGGGGTATCAACGCCTGGTCAGCCAGGGTGAAGAAGACTGCCGACAGGCCGACAAGGAAGGAGACAATGAACAGTTGGGCGATAGACATGATGCCGAACCAGAACGCCACCGGCAGGGTCGCCAGCACGAGAATGCGCGCGATCAGGGACCAAATAATCACCGGCTTCCGTGGCCACCGGTCCACCCAGACTCCCACCGGCAACCCCAGCAGCAGCCATGGGAGGAAAGTCATTCCTGCCAGCGCGGCCACAGCGAAGTCGCTGGCCTGCAGTTCGATGACGGCAATAACGGGGAAGGCGATGGAGGTGACCGCCGTTCCCAGCACCCCGACGGTGCTGGAAAGCCACAGTGCCCGAAAGTTGCGGTTGCGTACCAGCAACGACTTTTGGGGCACCAGGGTGTCGGTCATTGGGATAGCGTAACCGAGCAGAATCGCTTCACTAGCCAGATCGGGAATTCTATTTGAACTTCGTCCCGGGGTCTTGACCAGCGGCCCTGGCGCAGAGATAATTACCGGTTTTTTGGGGATGGGTTGACCGATACGCCGGGTTCTGTCCTTCACCACCGTCGCCGGTGGTGAAGTGGCGGCCATCCATCTACGAACGCCGTTGCCGACGCCCTCCAGCGGCCTACCCGGACACTCAGGCGAGCAGCCTTCAAACGCGCCCTGTCTGGCCTTGCTCCGGGTGGGGTTTACCGAGCCGCGCCGGTCACCCAGCACGCTGGTGGTCTCTTACACCACCTTTTCACCCTTACTGCAGCGCATTGCTGCGGGCTGCAGCGGTCTGTTTTCTGTGGCACTTTCCTGCGGGTTACCCCGAGTGGGCGTTACCCACCACCCTGCTCTGCGGAGCCCGGACGTTCCTCGGTGCACCGATCCCTCGCGCCAGGCGCTTGAGTCGGTGCAACGCGGCCGCCTAGTCAACCCATCCGCACCCGATTCTACGCGGCTGGCGGCCCTGTCCTTAACCGTCCAACGACTGGTGGTCCTCGGTACCCGGCATTATGGGGGCGGTGAACCTGGGTAAAGTAGTGCGGTGCTGATTTTGCTGCCCCCGTCCGAAGGTAAATCCCCAGCGGTGAAGGGCTCTGCCGTGAATCTCGGAGGTCTTCAGTTCCCTGAGCTCACGGCCGCCCGCCAAACGGTGCTGGGCTCCCTGGCTATCGCCAGCACCGGCCCGGACGCTCACCGTATCCTTGGTGTCGGCCCGTCGCTGGGCGCCGAGGTGCTCCGCAACATCACCCTGCTGGATCAGCCCGCGGCACCGGCCTACCAGGTCTACTCGGGGGTCCTGTACGACGCGCTGGGTTACAGCACCCTCACCCCGGGGCAACGCCGGAAGGCTCAGGAATCGGTGGTGGTGATCTCTGCGCTCTGGGGGGCCCTTGGCTTCGCCGATGCGATCCCTGCCTACCGGTTGTCCATGTCGGTGTCACTTCCCGGCACCGGTACGCTCGCCTCCTTCTGGAAGCAACGCCTTGCCGGTCCCCTGGATCACCGGTCCGGCGATTCGCTCATCGTTGACTGCCGCTCCAGCACCTATGGGGCGGCCTGGGCTGGTGTCCCCGAGCGGACAGTCGCGGTGAACGTGCTGCTGGAGCGGGACGGCAAGCGTTCAGTGGTGTCCCACTCAGCCAAGCACACCCGCGGACTGCTGGCCCGGCATTTGATTACCCGGCGGTCCAGCCGCCCCACCACACCGGATCAGCTGCTGAAGGCTGCCCGCGAGCAGTGGCAAGCCGAACTCACCCCGGCCACCTCACGCAAACCAGCCCAGCTCAGCATCATCCTGGAGGGCTAGTCGCTCAGGTGGATTGAGCTGGTCCGTCCCAGTCGGCGACCAGCTCCACTTCAAAACCGGCCGCGTTCTCCAGGTAAGCCGCGTAACTTTGCGGGCCGCCGGCGTGCGGGTACGCGTCGGCGAACATCGGCGTCCAGCCATGGCTTGTGGCGCGGCGTGCCAGTAAATCCGCCTCAGCCGGGCTTCCGGCCCGGAACGCCAGATGATTCAACCCGGGCCGACGTCGTTCGTGAAGCTCGCCGGTGACATCAGGGCCTGCTTCAATCACCAGGTACAGCCCGTCGGCGCCGACGTAGCTGGCGCCGTCCGCCCAGGTTTCCCTGGCTGTGAAGCCAAGTTGCAGTAACAGCCAGCCGAGGGAAGCTGTGGCCGCCTGCAGATCACTGACCCACAGCTCAACATGGTGCAGCCGTCCGGACGGCGCCCTGACCGGCTCAGGCCCAGACTCAGCTGCCTCAGCTGCCGGTCCGGCGCTGGCTGGAGAGAGGCTGCGCGGCACCCAGGGGGTGCCGGCCATGCCCGCGTCCATCGCCTCGTTGGACAGACGATCGGCGTCCTTGTTGATCTCCCGCGGAATCCACTGGTACTTCACCCGCCGGGGATCCAGCACCCCCCGGGCCTTTCGGGCCAGAGCCTGCATGTCTGCGTGCTTGATTTTCCAGCGCCCCTCCATCTGCTCAACCACGAGCTTGGAGTCCATCTTGACGAGGATCCGGCAGGTGGGATCGAGCTCGTTGGCCAGTTCCAGACCGGCAACGAGGCCTGAGTACTCGGCGACGTTGTTGGACGCCTTGCCGATGTAGGCGGCCTTCTCCACCAGGATGGCACCGGATTCCGGGTCGCGCACCAGAGCGCCGTAGCCGGCGTGGCCGGGATTGCCCCTGGATCCGCCGTCGGCTTCCACAATCAGGAACCGCGGAGCTGCCGTGGTGGGGGTTTCGTCGGCGTGATCAAAAAGGGTTTGTTCAGCGGGCACCGGCTCAGTTGCCCCACTCGTCGGATCGCACCAGAATGGCGCCCGAGTCCGGGCAAAACACGAGGTCGTCCTCGGCAGCTTTGCGGAGGTCAGCGAGGTCACCGGGGCTCAGCTGCATTCCCGAGCCTTCAGAGGTGCCGTGGAACAGGCGCGCAGCACCCACACCGCGGCGGGCGAGGGTCTTTTCGTACAAGGCGAGAAGACCAGCCTCGAAGGTCGCTGCCAATTCGGCGCGCTCGGCTTTGACCGAGTCCGCCTCGGCTGCAATGGTGGCCAGTTCGGCGTCGCGGGTGGATTCAATCGCGGCGAGACGCTCCCGGGCGTCGTCCTTCAACTGTTGCGCCGACTGTTTGGCTCCGCGGGCCGATTCGACCCGTTCCATGATGTCCAGTTCGACATCTTCAAGATCTGAGCGTCGTTTGGTCAGGGACGCGACTTCGCTCTGCAGGGCTATCAGGTCCTTGGGACTGCCCGTGCCGCTGTCCAGTCGCTTCTGGTCGCGCTCGAGCCGGTTGACGACCGACTGCACGTCATCCTCGGAGCGGGTCAGTTCACGCTCAAGATCGAGGAGTGCCGTTTCGGCGCGCACCAGGTCGCCGTCGGTCCCTTCAAGCTGTGAGGAAAGCTCAGCAATGGCCGGATTAGCCCGCGCTGTGGCCGCCTGACGTTGCAGCTGGTTCAGCCGCGAGTCGAGCGCCTGTAGTTCCAACAGCCGAAGCTGCTCTGCCGGTGGTGCTTTTGCCACAGTAAAACCTCCGCAGTTGCTGATGGGGCGTCCATCCACCCTATTGCACAGAGCGCGGTCCGGTCACCGTCGAGGAGCCGTGAACCTTCGTGGGCCGACTGCCTGGTTTCCGGCTAGTCGGTGCCGGGCGTCAGGACAAAATCCCAGGGGTCTGAGTTGACGGTGCTGACCCTGATCTCGGCGGTGAATCCCTGATCGGCCAGCACATTCTCCAGGGCTGCGGCAGCGGGCGTCAGCCAGAGCCATTCGCTGCCGAAGTGTGACACATCGATCAGGTATGGCCTGCCATCCCCGGCCGCTTCGCGCGCTTCCGACACCGGGTGGTGGCGAAGGTCAGCGGTCACGTAGACGTCGGCGCGGCTTTCCCGTACCTTCTCGAAGAGGCTGTCGCCTGCTCCGCCGCACACAGCAACCCGGCGTACCACTGCGTCGCGGTCACCGGCAACGCGTACTCCTCCCGCTACCGCCGGCAGGATCGAGAACACCACGCCGGCGAAATCACCCAGGGTGGTCGCCTCGGTGAGATTACCGACACGCCCGATGCCCTCCTCCGGGAGCCCATCAGCGGATTTGGAGAGGGGTTCGACGTCCTCCAGCCCGAACGCGTCTGCCAGCACATCCGATACGCCGCCAACGGCGCTATCGCCGTTGGTGTGGACTGTGGCGAGGGCGCACCCGCCCTCAATCAGACGGTGCACCGCATCGCCCTTGAAGTGGCTGGCCGCCACCGAATTCACGGGCTTCATCATCAGGGGGTGATGGACGATAACCAGGTCAGCACCCCAGTCAAGGGCCTCGCTGATCACGGCGTGGGTCGGATCGACGGCGAACAGGATTTTCGCCGCGCTGCGCTCCGGCCTCCCGACCACCAGGCCGACCGCGTCCCAGCTCTCGGCCAGGGCCTCGGGCCACAGTTCCTCAATGGCTAACAGGGCATCGCCCACACTCGGCGTCGTAGCGCCTTCGGTGGGCTGCTCGGAGGGTTGCTCAGCGGTCTGATGATCAGCTTCCATAGCACTAGTTGTACCCCGCAATTGCTGCTCAGGCCCAATTTTGGGGGTCCCCGTTGTCACTGATCGTGCGCCTCGGGAATCTTCTGGATCGGCAACGCATTGTTATAGGCATGATGACATTCGTACTTGGCGGAGGCTGCTTCTGGTGCCTCGACGCCCTTTACCAAAAAACCCGCGGCGTCACCGACGTCATCTCCGGCTATACCGGCGGTCACACCCCGGACCCTGACTACGACGCGGTCTGCACCGGCACCACCGGTCACGCCGAAGTAGTGGCGGTGACCTTCGACGAATCCATCATCCCGCCGGAGGTGATCCTCGACATGTTTTTCGTGTCGCACGATCCGACCACCCTCAACCGCCAGGGATACGACGTCGGTACCCAGTACCGGTCGTCAATGTTCTACCAGGACACCGAACAGAAGGAACTGTTCGAGCGTTCCATTGAACGGAACCAGGAGAGTTGGTCCACGCCGATCGTCACCGAGGTCAGCCGGCTCCCCCGCTTCCACCTGGCCGAGGAATGGCACAACAATTTCTATGCCAAGCACCCCGAGCAGGGGTACTGCCAGGTGATCATCAACCCCAAGCTGGCCAAGGCGCGGCAGTATTACGCCCAATGGCTGATCGAGTAACGCACCCGCCCGCCAGCACACCAGCGCCGCTAGGCTGAATCCCAGCGTGCACCGGAGCATCCGGCGGACAAGTCCCGACTTCCAACCTAGGTAGGTACCCATGGCAAAAATTTACGACGACGTCACCCAACTGGTAGGTCGCACCCCCCTGGTGCGCCTGAACCGTCTGACCAAGGGCCTCGACGCCCAGGTCGCCGTCAAGCTCGAGTTCTACAACCCCGCAAACAGCGTCAAGGACCGGATCGGGGTGGCCATCATTGACGCCGCCGAGAAGGCAGGAGCGCTCAAGCCGGGCGGAACCATCGTTGAAGGCACCTCCGGTAACACCGGCATCTCCCTTGCCATGGTGGGCGCTGCACGCGGCTACCGGGTGCTGCTCACCATGCCCGAGACGATGTCCACCGAACGCCGGGTGATGTTGCGTGCCTATGGCGCCGAGATTGTGTTGACCCCCGGGTCCGAGGGCATGCGTGGCGCCGTGGACAAGGCCAAGGACATTGTGGCGACCACCGAGAACGCTATCTGGGCCCAGCAGTTCGCCAACGAAGCCAACCCGGCCATCCACCGCGCCACCACTGCGGAGGAAGTCTGGGAAGACACCGACGGTGCCGTTGACATCTTTGTGGCGGGTGTTGGCACCGGCGGAACCATCACCGGCGTCGGGCAGGTCCTCAAGGAACGCAAGCCTGGCGTTCAGATCGTCGCGGTGGAACCAGCCGATTCGCCGATCCTGAATGGTGGAGCCCCGGGCCCCCACAAGATCCAGGGCCTTGGCGCCAACTTCATCCCCGAAATTCTTGACCGGAACGCCTACGACGAGGTTATCGACGCTTCCGTCGAGGACTCGGTACGGGTTGCACGCGCCCTCGGAACCCAGGAAGGCATCCTCGGTGGCATCTCTTCCGGCGCCATCGTCTGGGCGGCCCTGGAGCTCGCCAAGCGGCCGGAGAACGCAGGTAAGCTCATTGTGGCTGTGGTCTGCGACTTCGGTGAGCGTTACATCTCAACTGTCCTGTTTGACGACATCAGGGGCTAACACCCCTCAACAGAAAGTAGTCTGTGAGTTTTTTAGCGCGACTGCACGAGGATCTTCAGACGGCCCGCGAACACGATCCGGCCGCCCGGGGTTCCTTCGAGAATGGGCTGGTCTATTCCGGCCTGCACGCAATCTGGGTGCACCGCCTGACGCACCGGATGTGGGCCAGACCCGGTCTACGGTTCCCGGCCCGGCTGCTGGCGCAGCTGGCCCGGGCGGCGACGGGGATTGAAATCCACCCCGCAGCGACCATTGGCCGGCGGTTTTTCATCGACCACGGCATGGGTGTGGTGATCGGCGGGACGGCCGAAATCGGTGAGGACGTAATGTTGTATCAGGGCGTTACGCTGGGTGGACGGTCCCTCGAAAAGGTCAAACGGCATCCAACCATCGGTGACCGGGTCACGATCGGCGCTGGCGCGAAGGTGCTCGGACCGATCACTATCGGCGCCGGAAGCGCCATCGGCGCCAACGCCGTCGTCGTCAAGGACACGCCGCCCGATTCAATTGCGACCGGCATCCCGGCGACCTACCGGCATCGCGATTCGGCGCGGGAAAACCTTCCGGCCGTTGACCCGGCGGAGTACATCGATCCGGCACTGTACATCTAGCGCACCGTTAAAGCGGGTTGGCCCGNAATTTGCCGGGCCAATCCTCAGTTAACAGCCGCTACGTACCGGTGCTGCCGTGACCAGTGGTGTTCTAGTGCGTGTCGACGGCTTCGATTTCCGACTTGTCTTCGCCCCAGAGAGTGTGGAAGGTGCCGTCGATGTCCACCCGGTTGTAGGTGTGGGCACCGAACAGGTCCCGCAGGCCCTGGGTGAGGGCTGCAGGCAGGCGTCGACGACGGAGCCCGTCATAGTATGCCAGCGACGCCGAGAACACCGGCACCGGGATGCCGAGCTGGACGGCGGTCGAGACGACCCGGCGCCAGGCCGGAAGCGCTCCGGCGATGGATTCGGCGAAGGCCGGGGCAAGCAGCAGGTTGGCTGGTTGACCGTCAGCGGTGGCGTAGGCCTTCATGATGTCGTCCAGCAGTTCGGCCCGGATGATGCAACCGGCACGCCACAGCGAAGCAATCTCATCCAGCTTCAGCTCCCAGCCGTACTCCTTGGCCGCTGCGGTGAGCATATCGATGCCTTGCGCGTAGCTGACCAGTTTGGAGGCGTACAGAGCCAACCGAACGTCCTCGACGAAGGTCTCGGGAAGCTCCACGGACCCTTCATGGCCGGCGAGGATCTCCTGTGCCTGGGCACGCTGGTCACGCTGCGACGACAGACCTCGGGCGAACACCGACTCGGCGATGCCCGACGTCGGGCTGCCCAGTTCGAGCGCCGAAACCACTGTCCAGCGGCCGGTCCCCTTCTGGCCCGCAGAGTCGACGACGACGTCAACGAAGGGCTTGCCCGTTTTGGCGTCGGTGTGGGCGAGCACCTCGGCGGTGATCTCGATCAGGAACGATGAGAGGGTGCCGGTGTTCCATTCGGTGAAGATCCTGGCTTGTTCGGCTGGCTCGATGCCAGCGCCCGACCGCAGGAGGTCGTAGGCCTCGCCGATGACCTGCATATCGGCGTACTCGATGCCGTTGTGGACCATTTTTACAAAATGACCGGCCCCGTCGGTGCCGATCCAGCGGCAGCATGGCTCGTCGTTGTACTTGGCGGAGATTTTCTCGAGCATCGGTCCCAGCGAATCGTAGGACTCGCGGGAGCCGCCCGGCATGATCGATGGGCCCAGCAGTGCGCCTTCCTCGCCCCCGGAGACACCGACGCCCACAAAGTGCAGGCCCTTGGTCGCCAGCTCAGCTTCCCGGCGGCGAGTGTCCTCGTAGTGCGAGTTACCGGCGTCGATAATGATGTCGCCCTTTTCGAGCAGCGGCTCGAGCTGGCCGATTACCGAGTCCACCGGGCCGCCAGCCTTGACCATGATCAGCACCCGGCGCGGCGTTTCAAGAGAATCGACGAGTTCCTGCAGGGATTCGGTGCGAATGAAGTCACCTTCGTGGCCGTGCTTCTCCAACAGGACGTCGGTCTTCTCGATCGAGCGGTTATGCAACGCAACGGTGTAACCGTTACGCGCAAGGTTGCGGGCCAAATTTGCGCCCATGACCGCAAGGCCTGTGACACCGATCTGTGCACTCATGAAGTCTCCAATACTGGGTTTGTGCCCCCACTGAGGCGGGCCGATACGCGGACAGCTGGCTAGCCCCGTATTACGAAGCAGTGCTTTCACCCTATTACTGCCGGTAGCCCAGTGGCTAGACGGGGTCGGATCGTGACGATCAGGCGTTCAGCATTTGCACTGATGAGTCGCCAAGCCAGCGCCGGGCCCCTAGACGGCGTCAGGGCAGAGGTGCTGGGAGGCGAGGGCCTGGGTGATCCGGATCCGTTCGACGGTTTCGTCGGTGAGATTCTCCGCCGGGTTGCGGGCGCCGAGTTGTTCGAGGTCGGTTCCAGCCGCCAGCTCCTCACAGACCTGCTGACCGGTGGCGAGGAGTTGTTCGTCCTTTGAGTACGCTGAGTCGGGTGCCGTCTGGCGCAATTCGGTGAGAAACCGTTCCTGGGAAGTGGCAGCACTGGCGGGTCCGCCGGCTGACCCGCAGCCCACCAGCCCAGCCAGCAGACAGAGCATGGCCGCGCTGGCGGCCTGGTTCGTTGTTCTCCGGTTCATAGCCCGATGGCTCCTGCCCGCCCGCTGTCAAGGCCGTAGGTGATTGGCAATGGAAAAACCCCGCCTTCTCAAGCTCTGTCGCTTGAGATGACGGGGTTTTCGGTGGTGGGTCCTACCGGGATCGAACCGATGACATCCACGGTGTAAACGTGGCGCTCTACCAGCTGAGCTAAAGACCCGAACACGTTGCCGGCGGTCCTTGGACCGGCCAACCAACGAAGAATTACTCTACTGGCATTCCAAATAGAATGCCAATCGCCGCCGGGCTAACGGCGCTCTAGGTCCGGCAGGGATTCGACGAGGAAGGTCAACGCCTCCGACACCCCGATGTCCACTAGGAGATTGGCCAGATCGTCGCCTCGGGTCTTACCCCGATTGATGATTACCACCGGCTTGCCTGCCTTCGATGCGTGTCGTACAAAACGCAGTCCACTCATTACCGTCAGCGACGATCCGGCCACCAGGAGGGCATCGCCGGCATCGACCACCTGGTAGGCCTCGGCAACCCTGTCCTTCGGCACGTTCTCTCCGAAGTACACAAAGTCTGGTTTCAGCATGCCTGAGCAGTTGGGGCAGGGGGCCATGACGAAATCGCCGGTGTCGTCGACGTCGGCGTCGGCGTCGGGTGCCACGTCCCCGGCGTCGGACTCACGCTCCAGATAACCGGGGTTGAGTGCTTCAAGGAGGACGGCGATCTCGGCGCGGCTGTATTGCGTCCGGCATTGCAGGCATACCACGCGGTCGTAGGTGCCATGCAGGTCGATCACCTCGGCGCTACCAGCGGCCGAGTGGAGCCGGTCAACGTTCTGGGTGATCAGCCCGGACAGCAGACCCCGCGCCTCGAGTGTTGCCAACGCCAGGTGTCCGGGATTGGGGTCCGCGTGACGGAGATGATGCCAGCCCACATGGTTCCGGGCCCAGTAGCGGCGCCGCAGTAGTTCGTCCCCGACGAACTGCTGATAGGTCATGGGGCTCCGGGGAACCGAATCTGGGCCGCGATAATCGGGGATCCCCGAATCTGTGCTGAGTCCGGCCCCGGTCAGCACCGCCAGTCGGTGGCCGCTCAGCAACTCGACTACCGCCCCCATCGCCCTCCCCTGCTCTGCGGTGAGGTCCTGGCCGGTGGCCACAGGATCGCCGCTGGCGAAACCAGTCAACCCTAAACCTTTAGGGGCTTTGGCATCGGGAGCGTTGGCGGTCATCAGGAGAGTTGCACCGGTGCGGCAAGAGTGGTCAGTGCCGTCTGATAAGCCCGAAGCGGACGAGGGGCTCCGAGTTCGGTTCTGAAGGTCGCTGCGATGACCCCGTCCGGGTCGATCAGGAAGGTGGCCCGCTCGGCGTAACCACGGGTGGCATCGAAGGCCCCGTATCGGATTGCGAGGGCGCCGTGCGGCCAGAAGTCCGCCAGTAAATCGAAGCCGAAGCCCTGCTCTTCGGCGTAGGCCCGCAGGGTGTACTTCGAGTCCACCGAGACCGCGAGGAGGCGGACGCCGTCGTCGTCGAACATGGCCAGGTTGTCACGCAACTCGCAGAGCTCACCGGTGCAGACACCCGAGAAGGCGAAGGGGTAGAACACCAGCGCGACTGGTGTCCCGCGCAGGTCGCCAAGACGAATTGTTTCGCCGAACTGATTTGACAGTGCGAAGTCCGGCGCTGGCTCGCCGATTGCCGGGAGCCCGGTCATGCTAGCTTTTCCGTCGGCTGACCAAACGGGTGGCTGCCCAATCCTTTGACACACCGGCCGACGACGTCGCGTGCAGTCCAGCGGTTGGTGCGGCTTCCTGGATCAGGGAGGGAGCAACGTAGCCGTCGCGTCCGGACTTGGGGGTGAGTACCCACACAGTGCCGCCCTCGTCGAGGCAGGTCAGGGAGTCCACGAGCGCGTCGACCAGGTCGCCGTCGTCGCTACGCCACCAGAGGAGCACACCGTCGACAACGTCCTGATCGTCTTCCGTGAGCAATTCCGATCCGGTTTCATCTTCGAGGGTGGCGCGGAAATCGAAGTCCACATCCTCGTCGTATCCGAGTTCCTGCAGCAGGTCCCCGTCCTTGAAACCCAACTTGCCCGCCACGGTATCCGCTGTGGCGGCTTCGGCCTCGCTCACTGTTGTCCTCCCGAAAGACTGTGGACCATCCTGGGGATGGGACCACTAGTTACGTTGATATGCATTATTACCAGCCAACACCCTTTAACGCCATGCATCAAGCCAGCACGGGTTTCCAGCGGTCTATTGCCTGCATACCTACACCTTATAGCCGGTCTTCGCCGCGCTGAGCCGCTTGTCACCCTGTCCCGGCTACGCATCCCCGGCACGTCGCGGCTAGAGTAACTAAGTGATCCGTCACGATCCTGACAATCTTGGATTGTGGCTACAGACAGGCTTCGGAGTACAGCTCCGTTGCGGCAGTTTTGAGCATCGCAGAAATCATCTGCGAAGTGGGAGAGGTTTGGCGTGGCTGTAGAGCAGGGTGGACCGGAGATTCTAAGCAATTTGGCCGGCGGCACGGACGGTGATCCGGAAGAAACAGCCGAGTGGATTGAATCCCTCGATGAGCTGATCCGGGTCCAGGGCACCGAACGGGCCCAATTCATCATGCGTTCGCTGTTGCAGCGTGCCGGTGCGCGGAGCGTCGGTGTGCCGATGGTGACAACGACGGACTACGTGAACACCATCCCGGTGGACCAGGAACCCGACTTCCCGGGTGACGAAGAGATCGAGCGCAAGTTCCGCGCCTGGATGCGCTGGAATGCAGCCGTCATGGTGCACCGCGCTCAGCGCCCCGAAATCGGGGTCGGCGGCCACATCTCCACCTATGCGGGCGCGGCCACGCTCTACGAAGTCGGTTTTAACCACTTCTTCCGCGGCAAGGACCACCCGGGCGGTGGCGATCAGGTGTTCTTCCAGGGCCATGCCTCCCCCGGGATGTATGCCAGGGCTTTCCTTGAGGGACGCCTGACCGAGGAAGACCTCGACGGATTCCGACAGGAGAAGTCGAAAGAGGGCCATGCCCTCTCCTCATACCCGCACCCGCGCCTGATGCCGGAGTTCTGGGAATTCCCCACCGTGTCCATGGGCATCGGCCCCATGAACGCGATCTACCAGGCCCAGTCCAACCGGTATCTCCACAACCGTGGCATCAAGGACACCTCCGACCAGCAGGTCTGGGCGTTCCTCGGCGACGGCGAAATGGACGAACCGGAGTCGCGCGGCCTGCTGCAGCTTGCAGCCAACGAACGGCTGGACAATCTCAACTTCGTCATCAACTGCAACCTGCAGCGCCTCGACGGGCCGGTGCGCGGTAATGGCAAGATCATGCAGGAACTTGAGGCGTTCTTCAGGGGCGCTGGCTGGAACGTCATCAAGGTGGTCTGGGGCCGCGAGTGGGACGAGCTGCTGGAGAAGGACGAGGACGGATCTCTCGTCGGGATCATGAACTCCACGCCCGACGGCGACTACCAGACATACAAGGCAGAATCCGGTGGATTTGTCCGCGAGCACTTCTTCGGGAAGACGCCGCAGACCAAGGAAATGGTCGCTGACTACAGCGACGACGCCGTCTGGAAGCTCAAGCGGGGTGGCCACGACTACCGCAAGGTTTTCGCCGCCTACAAAGCCGCAACCGAGTTCAAGGGGAAGCCGACCGTCATCCTGGCCAAGACGGTCAAGGGTTATGGTCTCGGACCACACTTCGAGGGACGCAATGCGACCCACCAGATGAAGAAGCTGACGTCGGAAGACCTGAAGGCGTTCAGGGACCACCTTCGAATCCCCGTCTCCGACGAGCAGATCGACGACGACCTCTACAACGCCCCGTACTACCACCCAGGTGCGGATGCCCCCGAGATCAAGTACCTCCTGGACCGCCGCAAGGCACTGGGCGGCTTTGTCCCCGAGCGCCGGAACAAGCACACGGAGATTACCCTTCCGGGCGACAAGGCCTACGAGGTAGCCAAGCGGGGCTCCGGGAAGCAGATGGCTGCCACCACCATGGCGTTCGTCAGGCTGTTGAAGGACCTGATGCGGGACAAGGAGTTCGGCAACCGGGTGGTGCCGATCATCCCTGATGAGGCACGCACCTTCGGGATGGACTCATTCTTCCCGACGGCCAAGATCTACAACCCGAATGGGCAGAACTATCTGTCGGTGGACCGGGACCTCGTCCTGGCCTACAAAGAGTCGGTCGAAGGGCAGATCCTGCACGCAGGTATCAACGAGGCTGGTTCGGTAGCAGCGTTCACCGCCGCCGGAACTGCCTACGCCACCCACGGCGAACCGTTGATCCCCGTCTACGTGTTCTACTCGATGTTCGGCTTCCAGCGCACCGGCGATTCCTACTGGGCTGCAGCCGACCAGATGACCCGCGGGTTCATCATCGGGGCCACCGCGGGCCGCACCACCCTGACCGGTGAAGGGCTACAGCACGCTGATGGGCACTCCCCACTGCTGGCCTCCACCAACCCGGCAGTGGTCACCTACGATCCGGCCTACGGCTACGAAATCGGCCACATTGTGCGGGACGGTTTGAAGCGCATGTATGGCGAAGGGTCAGAGGACCGAAACCTGATGTACTACATCACGGTCTACAACGAGCCGATCCTGCAGCCCAAGGAACCGGAAGAGCTCGACGTCGAGGGGATCCTCAAGGGCATTTATCTGCTGTCGCCGGCCAAGATCGACGGAGCGCGCGCCCAGTTGCTTGCCTCCGGAGTCTCGGTGCCGTGGGCCCTGGAAGCGCAGCAGATTCTCGCTGACGACTGGGGTGTCTCCGCTGACGTGTGGTCGGTGACCTCCTGGAACGAGTTGCGCCGGGACGGGCTCGCGGCTGAAGAGGACGCGTTCCTGAACCCGTCCGAAGATGCCCGGGTACCGTTCATCACCCAGCAACTCGAAGGCGCCACCGGTCCGATCGTGGCAGTGACCGACTACATGAAGGCTATTCCGGACCAGGTGCGTCAGTTCCTGCCGAACGAGTTCGCGACGCTCGGCGCCGACGGGTTCGGTTTCTCCGACACCCGGGCCGCGGCACGCCGGTTCTTCAAGATCGACAGCCACTCCGTGGTGGTGCGAGCCCTCGAGATGCTGGCACGCCGCGGGGAGGTGGACGCTGGAGCGCCCGCCGAAGCGATCGACAAGTACAAGCTGCTTGATGTGAACGCCGGCACCACCGGCAACACCGGCGGGGACAGCTAGCCCGCACAGTGGGCTAGCAACTGCGGCGGCGTCGGCAGGCACACGCCGGCGGGCTGACACGGCCTAGGTAGGTACAGCGTCGGCGGGCACAGTCGCTCGCTCGAGTCAGAAACGGCCCTCGGGCTCAGGTTTGCCGGTTGCAACCGGCGGATCTGAGGCCCAGGGCCGTTTCTGTTGGGTGGGTGGCGTGCTGGCGGGGTGTTTGTAGCCTCCGCACAAAATGGAGCCTGAGGCCGAGGGGACGTATGCTCAACCCATGCCTGTGTCCGAACGCCCCTTTCCACCCAGTTCCCGCAGGGCTCAGATCCCTGTAGCCGACCCGGACACGGTGGAGCGGCTGAAATCGAAGATCGGCGCCCTGTCAACCGCCACCCTGCAGCAACTCGATGCGTCGCTGCCCTGGTACCGGGGATTACGTCCGGATGAGCGGTCTGCTCTGGGACTGGTGGCGCAGAAGGGAATCGCGTCTTTCGTCAACTGGTATCAGCGCCCGGTTTCGCCGGCCTGGGTCCTCAGCGACGTTTTTGGCACCGCGCCAACCGAGCTCACCCGCTCAATCAGCCTGCAGAAGGCGCTGCAACTAATCCGCGTAGTGGTTCAAGTGGTCGAGGACCGGGTGCCTGACCTGGCAGCTGACGCCGACCAGGGCGCACTCCGCGAAGCCGTTCTGCGCTATTCACGGGAGGTGGCATTTGCTGCTGCCGACGTGTACGCGCGGGCCGCTGAGACCCGTGGGTCCTGGGACACCCGGCTCGAAGCACTCGTGGTCGACGCCATCCTCCGCGGGGAAAGTTCGGACGCCTTGCGTTCACGGATCGCCGCAGTGGGCTGGCAGTCCCAGGCCAGAATTACCGTCATGGTAGGCAGTTCCCCGCCGGAGCCCAACGCCCTATTCCTCAACGAGTTGCGGCGCACCACCGATCGAATCGCCGAAGACACCCTGGTGGGAATCCAGGGCGACCGGTTGATCCTCGTCCTCGGCGGGGTGGAGAATAACGAAAGCACCTACAGCCGTTTGAGTGATCTGTTTGGGCCGGGGCCTGTGGTGTACGGACCCGAATCCGAATCCCTGGTGGCCGCGAGCAGCTCAGCGCAGGCGGCTTTCGCCGGGCTGACCGCGGCGCGCGCCTGGCCTGCCGCGCCACGCCCGGTTGCTGCCGACGACCTGTGGCCCGAACGGGTCATCTCCGGCGACGACACGGCGCGAAAGGCGCTGATTCGCAACATCTACCGTCCGCTGGTGGGTGCGTCGAATGGCCTCGAGGAGACCCTGTCCTCCTACCTCAATCTGGGGCATTCGCTTGAGGCAACCTCCCGCGCGTTGTTCGTCCACGCGAACACCGTTCGCTACCGGCTACGACGGGTCTGCGACATCACCGGATGGGATCCGTTGCTCCCCCGTGAGGCGTTTGTTCTGCAGACGGCGCTCGTGGTGGGCAGACTGTCCCAACCATCGCCAGGGCCGGCCGAGCGCCCTGTTACTCGTCCGTAACCCGGTCCCTCGTTGTAGACTTCCTACAAAGCGACCCCCGGAGCTTCGTGCACCGGGATACCCAATAAACCTCTCCCAGTTTGGAAAGCTTGAAAAGTGCTTGCAATCGTCTGCCCCGGTCAGGGGTCCCAAACGCCCGGTTTCCTGAGCCCCTGGTTGGAACTTCCGGGCGTCTCTGATCATCTCGACTCCCTCAGCGGCCAGGCCGGTCTGGATCTCATCCGGCACGGCACCGAGTCCGATGAGGAAACGATCAAGGACACGGCGGTGGCGCAACCCCTGATTGTTGCTGCTGGCTTGGTGACAGCCCGTGTACTGCTGGCCAATCGTCCAATGACTGCAGCGACAGTTGTCGCCGGTCACTCGGTCGGCGAGCTGACGGCGTCGGCCATTTCCGGTGCATTGTCCGAACAGGACGCCGTAACATTTGTTCGCGTCCGAGCGACAGCGATGGCGGAGGCGGCTGCGGTCGTTCCCACCGGTATGAGTGCAGTGCTGGGTGGAGATCCCGACGACGTCGCCACCGTACTTGCGCGGCACGGCCTGACAGCGGCGAACAGCAATGGTGGTGGCCAGGTAGTCGCTGCCGGCACCCTGGAGCAGCTCGCGGCTTTGACAGCCGATCCGCCAGCCAAGGCCCGAGTCATCCCCCTCAAGGTGGCGGGCGCCTTCCACACTCATCACATGAGCCCGGCTGCGACAGCGCTGCAGGAGTTGAGGGGGTCCCTGATGCCGATGGCACCGGCCGCCACCCTGTTGTCCAACTTTGATGGGGCACCGGTGGTCACCGGGGAGGGCAATCTGGACAGTCTGATCGCCCAGGTATCCCGGCCGGTCAGGTGGGATCTCTGCATGGCCCAGATGGAACAGATGGGTGTGTCCGGAGTGATCGAGCTTTCGCCGGCGGGTACTTTAACCGGCCTGATGAAGCGCGGAATGCGCGGGACCCCCACATTGGCCGTAAAATCGCCAGAGGATCTTGATGCTGCGGCTGCCTTCATTGATGAGCATTCCCGTACACCGGATCCGGTCATTTCCCCCATCGCAGAAGGACATTCGTGAACGCCCCGGCTTTGAAGCAAGCTCCACTGCGCGAGCACACCCGCATCCTCGGTATTGGGGCTTTCCGCCCCGATGTCATTGTGACCAATGAAGACGTCTGTCAGTGGATAGATTCTTCTGATGAGTGGATCCGGCAGCGGACCGGGATTGTGACGCGGCATCGCGCCGACCGGGACACCAGTGTGATCGACATGGCCGAAGCCGCTGCGCGAAGCGCTCTGGAGAACGCTGGCATTGAGGCATCCCAGCTCGACGCCGTTCTCGTCTCAACCGTGACCCACCCCTATGCCACCCCTTCGGCAGCCGCCCAGCTCACCGACCGGTTGGGAGCAACTCCGGCGCCGGCCTACGATATTTCCGCAGCCTGTGCAGGTTATTGCTATGGCATTGCGCAGGCTGATGCGATGGTGCACGCCGGAACCGCCGAGTACGTGCTGGTGGTGGGCGTTGAGAAGCTGTCGGACTTCATCGACAACGCAGACCGCACTATTTCCTTCCTGCTGGGCGACGGGGCCGGCGCGGTGGTGATCGGTCCTGCCGACAGCGCCGGGATTGGTCCGTCCGTCTGGGGCTCCGATGGCAGCAAGCACCAGGCCATCCGGATGTCCCACTCGCTCCTCGACATCCGGGATGCCGAGTTGGCCTCGGTTGCCGCAGTGGGTGGATCCCTCGACGACGCGCCGAAGGCCTCCTGGCCCACCATGCGCCAGGACGGGCAGACCGTCTTCCGTTGGGCTGTCTGGGAAATGGCCAAGGTGGCACAACGTGCTCTCGACGAAGCCGGGGTCACAGCTGACGACCTGGTCGCGTTTGTCCCTCATCAGGCGAATATCCGCATCATCGATGAAATGGTCAAGCAACTCAAGCTTCCCAAGCATGTCGAGGTGGCTCGCGATATCGTAGATGCGGGAAATACCTCCGCCGCCTCCATTCCACTTGCCATGCACCGCATGCTGCAGGAAAATCCCGCCCTGAGTGGCGGTCTTGCGCTGCAGATCGGTTTTGGCGCCGGGTTGGTGTTCGGCGCACAGGTGGTAGTACTCCCCTAGTTTTCCCCAAGCCAAACCGTCAACCGCGGTTTGATTAACCATGTCGGGTCATTGATCCGGCTAGACAAGAAAAGGAGCCATCCATGGCTAGCAACGAAGAAATCCTGGCCGGACTGGCCGAAATCGTCAACGAGGAAACTGGTCTTGCACCAGAGTCGGTTGAGATGGACAAGTCCTTCACCGATGACCTGGACATCGACTCCATCTCGATGATGACCATCGTGGTCAACGCCGAGGAAAAGTTCGGCGTTCGCATCCCCGACGAAGAGGTCAAGAACCTGAAGACCGTCGGCGACGCCGTCAACTTCATCTCCGGCGCGCAGGCTTAAGCAGTTCAGCCTTCCGG
>NZ_ASZW01000073.1:0-55860 GCF_000468215.1 Arthrobacter sp. CAL618
GGCCCAGTTTCAGGGCAAGAAGCGCTACGGCGAGGCAGTAATACTCGGCGTTCTTCGCCTTGCAGCAATCCTCACGGTTATCACGACGATCGGCATCGTGTTTGCCCTCCTGATACCGTCGCTTGGGTTCTTCCGCGAAGTTCCGCTCACCAACTTTCTCTTCGGGGACCGCTGGGCACCACGCTTCGCCGATGATTCGTTCGGTGTTCTCCCACTTATTTCAGCGACGGCTTGGACCACCGCAATTGCCTTAGTCGTCGCAGTCCCGCTTGGGCTGGGAGCGGCTGTCCTCCTGTCCGAATACGCCAAGCCGGGTGTCCGCAAGGTTCTCAAACCAATTCTTGAGATTCTGGCCGGTGTACCGACAGTTGTATACGGCTACTTTGCACTGACTTTTGTTCAGGCGACCGTCTTCAGGGAGTGGCTCAACCTTGAAACAGGGGCTTTTAGCGTACTCGCTGCAGGAGTGGTCATGGGCGTGATGATCGTCCCCACAATTGCCTCGATTTCCGAGGACGCCATGAGCGCTGTGCCATCAGCGCTAAGGCAAGGTTCCGCAGCACTGGGAGCGAACCGGATGCAGACGAGCATTCGGGTAGTCTTCCCGGCTGCCCTGTCGGGGATTGTCGCAGCAATTGTGCTCGGCGTATCCCGGGCGATCGGCGAAACCATGATTGTCGCGCTGGCTGCTGGCAACCAGGCACGGATTGTTAACAATCCGCTCGAACAGGGGCAAACGATGACGGGGTTCATTGCAAACGCGGCCCTTGGCGACTCCAGGGTCGGATCCCTCGAATACGACACACTGTTTGCTGTTGGACTCCTGCTGTTCCTGATCACCCTGCTGGTGAACTTCATCAGCATCCGCCTTGTCCGCAAGTTCCGGGAGGAGTACTGATGAGATCAATAGCCGACGTCGTCAAACCGCTGGGTCATCGCCAAAGCAAGTTCAGCGGTGAAAGAAGTCCAACTGCACTGATTTTCCTTATCCTCCTCTGGGCCTGCATCACGTTTTCTTTCCTCTTCCTCATTATTCTCATCATCACCACTTTTCTTGATGGGGCTGGAAGGTTCACTACTGGCCTGTTCACCGAATATCCCGCGTCCGATCCTGACCGCACCGGTGCGAGACCAGCCATCCTGGGTTCCGCCTGGGTGATTGGAACTACCGCCGTGATGACGCTGCCACTGGGCGTCGCAGCCGCTATTCACCTGGAAGAGTTCGCTGACAAACGCAAGTGGTACAACCGGATCATTGAATTGAACGTGCAAAATCTCGCAGCGGTCCCCGCGATCGTTTACGGACTTCTCGCCTTGGCTTTTCTCGCTCTCATCGGTGTGCAGAACAAGAACATTGTGATAGCTGGTGCGCTGGCTCTGAGTCTGCTGATCCTGCCGGTGATTATTATCTCGACCCGTGAGGCCATCAGATCGGTGCCGCTGGAGATCCGACAGGGGTCGATGGCGCTCGGGGCCACCAAATGGCAGACTGTCTGGCGGCAAATCCTTCCCGCCTCGGTGCCAGGCATCGCCACTGGTTCAATCCTGGCTCTATCTCGTGCGCTTGGCGAAGCAGCTCCGCTGCTCGTGCTCGGCGCGCTGGTCTTCCTCAGCTTCGACCCGAACGGGCTCATGAGCGGCTACACCACTATGCCTATCCAGATCTTTGACTGGACCAGCAGGCCTCAGGCAGGATTCCAGGAACTCGCCGCAGCCACCAGCATCCTGTTGCTCGGGCTCCTCCTGATCATGAACGGCTTGGCAATTTTCATCCGCAATCGCTTCCAGACACGGTGGTAAACATGACTGAATCAACGAATATGACGGTCGAGCCTGGGGGCAAGTCGGAACAGCAAGGTGTTCCTGTGCATTTCCGTAGCTCCCAAAAGAACGATAATTTACCGGACCAACCGGATGCATTGCTTACCTGCGATGACGTCAATGTCTACTACGGGAAATTCAGAGCCGTCACCGATGTGAACCTGAAGTTCGGGCTGAACGAAATCACCGCATTGATCGGCCCTTCGGGTTGCGGGAAGTCAACTCTGCTGCGGACCTTGAACCGGATGAACGATCTGGTCGAAGGAGCACGGGTCGAAGGAACCGTGTCCTTCCGTGGCGTGGACATGTACGCGCCAGGGATCGACGCGATTGAAGTGCGCCGGCGGATCGGAATGGTGTTCCAGAAGCCCAATCCGTTCCCGAAATCGATCTATGACAACATCGCGTACGGCCCCCGCGTCACTGGCATGAGGGTCGAGAGCATGAACGACCTAGTGGAGGAAGCTCTCACCAAAGCAGCTCTCTGGGGCGAAGTGAAGGACAAGCTGAAGCAATCGGCGTTCGGATTGTCCGGCGGCCAGCAGCAGCGTCTATGTATTGCGCGGACCATAGCTGTCCAGCCCGATGTAATCCTGATGGATGAGCCATGTTCGGCGCTTGACCCGATCGCCACCACTCGTATCGAGGACCTGATGCATGAGTTGCGGAAGGACTACACGATCGTGATTGTCACCCACAACATGCAGCAGGCGGCCCGCGTTGCCGATCGGACAGCCTTCTTCACGGCGCTCGCGGCCGAAGGCAGTGGGGACCGTACCGGCGTCCTGGTCGAATACGGCAAGACCACAAAGATCTTTGAGGATCCGGATGATCAGCGAACCGAAGATTACATCTCCGGCCGGTTCGGATGAGTGCGGTGGCCGAACGAGTTGAGAGCAGGATACGTAGGGTGGAAAGGACTGGGCCGTCCATGGGCGCGATCACCCGGTGGCCCTGCCATGTTGTCTCGGTGAGGTCGGCCTCCGTTTCCTACGCCAACGATGAACTGTCACTCATGCGTCAGGGCATCGAGATTCATCAGTACGACGACGGAGCCAGCGCCCTCTTGGGTATCGGAGCCAACAATCCGCAAGTGGTGATTGCGCCCACGGACATGGAGGGGGTACCGCTCGATAGGTTCGTCCATGCGGCGTCGGAATTGGCGGGAATCCCTGTTTTAGTCGGCATCCTGGCCACTGAAGCCAGCCAGATTCTGGGTTTCCGCGCATTGGAAGGCGGCGCGCGCGGGTTAATCCCATTGCCGTCCACTGCGGAGCGGATTGCAGCAGCGATCGGTCAGCTGGGTGTGCTTGCAAGCGGTTCAGGGAATGAGCTGAGCTCAGGTCCGTTGCACCTGAATCCTCAGTCGTTGCGGGTGACCGTTGAAGGTAATCCGGTGCACTTGGCTCCGAAGGAATTCGAGGTTTTGCGCTACCTGATGGCCGAGTCGCCTCGAGTAGTAGGCGTGGACGAGATTACATCACATTGCCAGGATGGCGGACCAGGCGGGGAAACCCGGTCCAGGCTGGCCATCATGCGGACGCGTAAGAAGCTCGCGCTCGCATCATCGTTCGGACAATCCTTTATTGAAACGGTACGAGGAGTCGGATACCGCATGGCTCTCTGATTTACCGAGGGGTGACAAGTTCTGGCAGTAAGGACTTGACCCGGTCGTAGATTTCATCACGAATCTGGCGTACTTGATCGTCGGTCAATCCGAGCGGGTCCTCGATTGCCCAGTCCAGATAGCGTCGACCAGGATACACAGGGCAGGCATCGCCGCAACCCATAGTGATCACAAAGTCGGACGCCTGAACTATTTCGTCGGTCAAGGGTTTTGGGTACTCCCCGGCCACCGAGATGCCAATTTCATCGAGGAGCCTGACGACTGTCGGGTCGACGCCTTCCCCGGGGGTTGACCCTGCCGAACGAACGTTGAGCCGGTCCCCTGCCAGCTGTTTGAGGATACTCGCGGCAATTTGCGACCGCCCGCCGTTCCGTACACAGACGAACAAAATTTCTGGCACCCGGTGAAGCGTTAATCCTCGGGCGGATGCGAGAGCCGTCAACCGGTCGGTAGCGAACCGGCTGGTCAACGAGGGCAGGAATCTTTTTACCTTGGCCCGTTCTTGGAGGAGAAGGTACGTATCACCGACGTAGCGGTACACGGTGTCATGCGAGAAATTGGCGGCGAACCGATGGCTGAGTTGGTCGGCGATCCTGACGATGATGTCCGGCAATATCTCCTGGTCGGACCCACGAGAAGCGATCAAGGTTCCAGCGGCGATCAGCCTCCTGTCATAGGAGCTCAATTCGATGGAGGGCTGTGCAGCAGTGGAAGGTTTGGTCAATAGTCTGCCGAATCGGATCCAGGCATCTGCCGACGGCGCGAGCGTCCCCGCAGACGAGTGTTCGACCAAGCCTGCGCGGACCAGGCGATCCAGGGCATCTTCAGTGACGTCTGACTCGAGGTCGAGGTCCTGGCTCAGGCCTTCCGGACGGTAGTGGTGATCGCTGCTGACGGCGAGCAGGCTCAGCACCCGGAGCCTTACCGGATCTGCCACAGCCGAGAGCTGGTAGGCCAGCTCGGTGGCTGAATGATCATCCAGCGGCTTCGCAATAGCACGCGAGGACAACTGATCCGAGGTCATCGCAGCAGGTCCGAGATCGAGGTGCGGTATGCACTCGCAATGGAATACCAGACCTTTCGGCCGCTTTGCTCCCTGTCCAGAATCCCCTCGTCATACATGATCCGTAAATGATGGCTGATGGTCGGCTGGCTGAAATTCAGCTGGTCGACGAGCTCCTTTACCGACACCCTGCCTCCCGTGCTTCCAATAATCATGCTCAGCAACTGGATTCGGGTGGGGTCGGCGAGGGCGCGAAGGGTGCGTGCCAGAACTTCCGCCGACGCCCTGTCCAGCGGACCACGGGGGATTTCGTTTCCCACATCGTGGCTGTGGCCTGAGGCTTCGGACATAGAACGAAGTCTAATGCGTTCATGCCACCACCCCGCTTTGCTACTGGTCCAACAGTTCGTCGGCCAGTTTGCGGACCCGCACGTCCAGGTCGTTCCGTACCCGTTCAACACCTGCCGCATCGAGATCAGCGGGGTCCTCAACGTGCCAGTCCTCGTAGCGTTTTCCCGGGTAGATCGGGCAGGTATCGCCGCAGCCCATGGTAATGACGACGTCGGCCGCACGCACCACGTCATCGGTGAGGGGCTTGGGGAAGTCGGCACCGAGATCTATACCGAGTTCCTTCATGGAATTGACCACGTTGACGTTGAGCTGTTCGGCGGGCATGGATCCCGCGGAACGGACATTGATCCGACCTTCTCCGTAATGTCTGAGCAGCCCAGCCGCCATTTGTGAGCGTCCGGCATTCTGCACACAGACGAACAGCACCTCGGCTTTTCCGCTGGGACGAATGCCCTGGGAATGGGCGAGGGCGTTGAGTCGGTCCTCAGCGAAGTGCTTGGTGATGGAGGCGAGATAGGTCTTGATCTTTGCCGTGCGGGCGAGAGCTGTGTAGGACTCGAAGACGTACCGATCCACCATCTCCGGGGTGAAGACGCCATCAAACCTGCCAGCCAGTTCACCGCTAATCCGGTGTAGGACGTGTTCGTCGTTGATCAATCCGGGCATCGGGTCGGGCTTGGTGGACATCATTGCTCCTTGGCGGTCAGTAGTCAGGATCGTTGGAGCGGCCGTGCGCCGTTCCAGTAGGAACTCCTACGGTCACGAGCTGCGGTGTGCTGCAGCAGCTGTCTGCCGCTGCTTCAGCAGCGGGGGCGGGGGCATCACAGGAGCCCCCCAGGTCGGTGCTGCACACTCCCGTTTCCGGCAGTTCCAGTTGGACATCCGCTGAGGCTGCCGTATCTCCTGCGATTGCTGCGACCACTGACCGCACCTGCTCGTAGCCGGTAGCCAGCAGGAAGGTGGGAGCACGGCCGTAGCTTTTCATCCCGACCAGATAGAAGTCCTTGTCGGGGTGGGCGAGCTCCTTGGCGCCGTGAGCGGGGACCGTTCCGCAGCTGTGGAACTCGGGATCAATCAGTGGCCCCAATGCGCGCGGTGCCTCGACCGCTGGGTCCAATTCCAGACGAAGTTCGCGGAGGATGCCGAGATCTGGCCGGAAGCCGGTCGCTGGAATCAGCAGATCCACCTCGACTGAGTCATCGATGGTGTGGACAGTCAGGGTGTCACCGGTTGAGAAGCTGCTGATGGTGAAGTTCGTTTTGAGCTCCACTACGCCGTCGTCGACCAGTTTGCGCAGCCGGGAGCCGAGCTGGCCGCGGGCTGGGAGGCCGTCAAGGTCGCCGCCCCCGTAGAGCCGTTCAGCGGAGCCGGTGCCGCGGACTGCCCAGATGAGGGTGGTGGACTCGGATGCCCGGGCCACCTGTCCCAATGCGATCAGGGTGTTCGCTGCGGAATGACCGGCACCGACCACCATGACCCGTTTGCCTTCGAACTGTGCCCGCTCGGACCCTGTGACGTCGGGGAGGGGGTGCGTGATGAACCGTGCCGCCTCTGCCTCCCCATGGGCGGGGAGTCCACTCTGGCCGAGAGGGTTGGGTTGGTCCCAGGTGCCGGACGCATCGATGACGGCGTGAGCAAGATGATCCTCGACCCCGTAAGGGCCTTGCACGCGAACCAGGAACGGCTGGGTGTCGCGGCCCTTGGTGCGGGTTTTGTCCATGCCCTGACGGGTCACGGCGACGACGCGGGAGTTCAGGTGCAGTGCCTCGGCGATGGCCGGGACGGCGGCGAGCGGCGCCACGTAGTCGGCGACCAGTTCGGACCCGTAGGGCAGCGCCGTTCCCCGCGGCGAGGTCCAGCCGGTGGGCTCCAGCAGGCGTCGGGCGGCGGCGTCGACGTTGAACTGCCACGGTGAGAATAAGCGGATGTGGCCCCAGTCGCTGATGGCTGCGCCCGGCGTCGTGCCGGCCTCGAAGATGAGGGGGGTCAGTCCGCGCTCCAACAGGTGAGCCGCAGCGGCGAGACCGATCGGTCCGGCGCCGATGATGACGACTGGGAGTCCGCTCATGCGGGGATCAGCTCTGCGATCAGCGCTTCGACGCGGCCCTTGATGGTGTCGCGGATGGGGCGAACCGATTCGACGCCCTTACCCGCCGGGTCTTCCAGTACCCAGTCTTCATACCGTTTCCCGGGGAAATAAGGGCATTCGTCGCCGCAGCCCATGGTGATCACTACATCGGAGTCCTTGACGGCGTCGTCGGTCAGGACCTTGGGGATCTCGGCTGACATGTCGATGCCCAGTTCACGCATGGCCTCGACTGCGGACGGGTTGATGGAATCGGCTGGCTGCGAGCCTGCCGATCGGACCTCAATCCGGCCTTCGGAAAGTGTGGTCAGGAAGGCAGCCGCCATCTGTGACCGTCCGGCATTGTGGACGCAGACGAAGAGGACTGAGGGTTTTGTCGATGAATCAGACATGAGAGGTTTCCTTTGATGGTGTCAGGGAGTCGGTGGAGAAGAAGCGCTTCCGCGTCCACAGGGCCACATAGACCAGTGCAACAAGAACTGGAACTTCAATCAAGGGTCCGACGACGCCGGCGAGGGCCTGACCGCTGGTGACCCCGTAGGTGCCAATGGCGACGGCGATGGCCAACTCGAAGTTGTTGCCAGCGGCGGTGAAGGCGAGGGTGGTGGTTTTGGCGTAGCCAAGGTTCAGGAGCTTGCCGATCACCATTCCTGCTGCGAAGACCACCAGGAAGTAGATCAGGAGGGGCAAGGCAATACGGGCGACGTCGAGCGGCCGGGCGAGGATCTCATCGCCCTGGAGGGCGAAGAGGATCACGATGGTGAACAGGAGACCGTAGAGTGCCCACGGTCCAAGCTTGGGGAGGAACTTCCCTTCGTACCAGTCGCGGCCTTTGGTGCGTTCGCCGATGGTGCGGGTCAGGAATCCGGCCAGCAGTGGTATTCCGAGGAAGATGAGGACGCTGATGGTGATGGCCCAGAAGGAAAAGTCTGCGCTGGTGGTTGGCAGGCCAAGCAGGCTCGGCAGCCCCTGCAGGTAGAACCAGCCCAGTGCTCCGAACGCGAAGACCTGGAAGACCGAGTTGATGGCGACGAGAACGGCCGCCGCCTCACGGTCACCGCAGGCGAGGTCGTTCCAGATCATCACCATGGCGATACAGCGGGCCAGGCCGACAATAATCAGGCCGGTGCGGTACTCGGGCAGATCGGGGACGAAGACCCAGGCCAGGATGAACATGAAGGCGGGGGCTGCGACCCAGTTGATCACCAGGGAAGTGATCATGAGCTTCCGGTCCTTGATCACGGCGCCGGTTTGGTCGTAGCGAACCTTTGCCAGCACCGGATACATCATCACCAGGAGGCCGAGGGCGATGGGCAGGGACACTGAGCCGACAGCCAGCGAATCCAGGGCACCGGCCATGCCGGGGATGAACTGGCCGAGCGCTATGCCCACCACCATGGCGGCGATGATCCACACCGGAAGCAGCCGATCGAGGGTGGACAGTTTGCCGGCCGTTTCTTCGGCGGGAAGGGTGTGAGTACTCAAGGGGCTCCGTTGAACTGTGGTGAATGACGGTCGCATGGATCGATGGTCTTCGATGCCTGAAGTATTTCCCAGGACATCGACGAATGTCAATGTCAGTGCATAATAGATGGATGACTACAGCCATGAGCACAACGCCGGAGGCGCTCACCGCCTGCTGCACACCCACGGGTGAGCCTGCAATGTCGGAGGAGACGGCGTCGTCGTTGGCTGCCCAGTTCAAGGCGATCGCTGATCCCAACCGGCTGCGGATGGTGTCGATCATCTCCTCAAGCGAGAACGCCGAGGCGTGCGTCTGCGATATTACCGAGCCGTTGAAACTTGGGCAGTCGACCGTGTCGCATCACCTGAAGATCCTTGTGGATGCCGGCGTCCTGACGCGGGAGAAGCGCGGTGTGTGGGCCTACTATTCGCTCGTGCCGGGGGCGCTGGACAGCCTCGCGGGAGTGCTCACTAGCCGTCCTTAGAGCGGAGCTATTCCCCGTCTGCCCGGCGTGGCTGTCAATAGGTCCTGCTCGCTTTGTCGTGGAACGGTGAAACGCCGACAGGACTAAACTGCCGGACAACTGACGACGGGAGCAGCTGATGCAAAGAGGAAAGTGGCAGGGGCACGTCTTTATCGGAATGAGCGTCGACGGGATGATCGCCCGCACAGATGACGACCTCGACTGGCTTACCGGTAGCCCCAGCGACGCTGCAGATCCGGAGGAGGCAGGGTTCTCGGACTTCATGCAACTGGTCGATCACATGGTGATGGGCCGCAGCACCTATGACATCGTCAATTCCTTCGGCGAGTGGCCCTACGGTGACACCAAAGTTCTGGTGCTCAGCACCACCCTTGAGTCCGACGATCCCCGGATCGAGGTGGTGCGTTCCCTCACCGAGGCACTGGCGAGGCTCGACGACGGCGGCGCCCGGCATGTCTACGTCGACGGCGGCAGAACGGTGCGGACGTTCCTGGCGGAGGGCCTCATTTCCACTTTGACGCTCACTCGGGTGCCGGTGCTGATCGGTGACGGTAAGCCCCTCTTCGGCTCAGTTCCCGCCGACATCCAGTTGACCCACGAGGAGACCAAAGTCCTGACCGGCGGTGCCGTCCAGTCCCGTTACCGGGTGAACGGTCCAGCAGGCAGCACATCGTGAGTATCGGCCCGGCACGGTTCAAAAACACCCGGCACGGACTCAGAAAAGTGGCCGGGCCGCACCCAAGTGGTGTCGCCACCACGAAGCTGCGGGTCCAGCACTTTTCTGGGCCGAGAAGGAGCTAGTCCAGCGGGGAGAACTCGATCCACCGCGGCCCCGGGGAGCAGCCATGGCTTCCGCGGTCGTGCAGCAGCCCGCTCTGCGGGTCGATCGCGTACAAGGTCATTCCGTCCGAGGCCTCCCCGCATGCCAGCAGAAATTCACCGCTAGGGTCGATGTTCATCCCGCGAGGCTGGGACTGCGTGGGTGTGGTGTCGACCAGCGAGAGCGTGCCATCGGGTGCCACGGCGACGACGGCGATGGTGCTGCTGGTGCGCTCGGTGCTGTACAGGAAGCGACCATCGGGGGACACCTGCAGCTCAGCGCACCAGATGGCGTTGGCTGCCGGTTCGGGCCCGGACCCGTCCCGGACCCGTCCGGGCACCAGATTCAGTGAGGGGGAAATCGAGGAGATCCGCTGCTGCTCGGTCAAGGCGCCAGACTCGGGGTCCCGGGCGAACGCCGCGATCTCCCCGGACATTTCGTGGAGCGCGAAGAGCGTCGCGCCCGACGGTGAGAAGCGGAGATGACGCGGGCCGCTCCCGGCAGGGGTGGCAATCTGGCCGTGATCAGTCAGCGTGCCCGTGGCCGAGTCCAATGCCCACCAGGCAATGAGGTCATCACCCAGGGCGGTGGCGTAGGCAAACCGACCATCGGGGCTCGTGACGACGGCGTGGGCGTGGGCCCCGGGAGCCTCGGAGGTGGCAGTGTCCGGCAGCATCCTGCCGTCGCCGTCGAGCTTCATCACACTGACCAGGTGGTCAGTATAGGACGCGCCCAGCAGGTGGCTGCCCGATGGGTCGACACCCAGATAGGCCATCCCGGCAATCAGAGCGGCGTTATGAGCCGTGGCGAGGCTGCCTGAGCTTGAGTCGATGGATAACGCGGTGACCGAGGGCGGGGAAGTGGCGAGAGCGGCGTAGAGCACTCGGCTGGAGGGGTGTATCGCGAGGCATTGAACCTTCACGCCCAGCGGCAAGGACTGGCCGGTCGCCAACGTTCCGGAGGCTGTGTCCAGCTGGAAAGTATCGATGCTCCGGCCGTCGGCGCAGGCAACATGTACGGCGAATCGAGTCATATGGCTCAGCCTAGCAACCGAGCCGCAGGACTCCCCGGATGTGCGAGCATTGCAGCGGTGCAGACGCATGTCAGGCGGGACGAAGGAGTTGCAATGCACGTTCAGTTGGTATTCCCCCACCAGCTCTTCGAAGAGCACCTGGAGGCCCCCTCGTCGCGCCGTTTCATTCTGGTTGAAGACGACCTGTTCTTCCGCCAATACCGCTTCCACCAGCAGAAACTGGTCCTGCACCGGGCGAGCATGCGCCTTTTTGCGCAACGCCTGAAAGATTCAGGTCACGCTGTGGATTACCTCGAAACGTCAGCAACCCAGGCGAGTCAGGACCGGCTGGGCGCCCTTCTGGGCGAACTTGGCGCCACACGGTGTACCTACTACGAAGTTGTGGACGACTGGCTGAACCAGCGGCTCGCCACGACCCTGAGTGACCTTGGCCTGCCTGCTCAGATCGAAACCAGCCCCGGTTTCCTGCTCAGTAGTGAAGACATCGGCGGCTACTTCAGGGCCAACGGTTGGCGCATGCAGAACTTCTACGAGTGGCAGCGCCGCCGGTTGGGCATCCTGGTCGAGCCCGATGGCAGCCCGATTGGTGGGCGGTGGAGCTTCGACTCGGAGAACCGCAAGAAGCTTCCGAAAGGGATGACGCTGCCGGACCTTCCCGTGTTTGACCGTTCGGATGAGGTGCTGAGTGCGCTGGAGTGGGTGGCTCAGGAATTCCCCGACAACCCAGGAGCCGCTGGCGGGTTCAACTGGCCGGTCACCCACCAGGAAGCGGCCGCTGCCCTGGAAGCGTTCTTGAATGACCGGTTCACGAAGTTCGGCCCCTATGAGGACGCCATCTCGGCCCCTGATTCCTTCCTGTTCCATTCGGTGCTGAGCTCAAGCCTGAACCTGGGTCTGCTCAGCCCCCTGGAAGTGGTTGACGTGACCCTGGATCATGCCGCGCGGCATGACACACCAATTGCCAGCGTCGAGGGCTTCATCCGTCAGGTCATCGGGTGGCGCGAATACATGCGCGCCTCCTACCTGCTGCGTGGCCGTGAAATGCGCACCATCAATACCCTCGGGTTTGAGCGTCGCCTCGACGACGGCTGGTGGACCGGGGAGACCGGGCTGGAGCCGGTCGACGTGGTCATCAAGCGAGTTGACGCCACCAGCTACGCGCATCACATTGAGCGACTGATGGTGCTCGGCAACGCAATGGCCCTGTTGCGGATGCACCCGGACGACGTCTACGAATGGTTCATGGCGATGTTCATCGACGCCTACGACTGGGTGATGGTCCCGAACGTTTACGCGATGAGCCAGTTCGCGGCCGGCAACATGATCACGACCAAGCCTTACGTGAGCGGCAGCAATTACCTGAAGAAGATGAGCAATTTTCCACCGGGCCCGTGGCAGGACAGCTGGGATGCGCTCTACTGGCAGTTCGTGAATGATCACCGCGAAATGTTCAGCCGGAATCCACGGTCCTCCATGATGGTCAGCCTCTATGACAAATTCGACGACGACAAGAAGGTGCGCCTGCAGAACGAGGCAGCACGGTGGTTGCAGGGCAAATAGGCGCATCACCGCCGCGGGCTGCATAGCGCACGCGTCGTGACGAGACCACCCGATACGGGTGAGCCCTGAAGGAGACCTTGATGGCAGGATGGGCCTCACCGAAGCGGGTAAGAAGCCCGAGAGAAAGTGAAATGCTCATGATCCGGTTTCTGTTCCATGTCGTCATCAATTTGATTACTGCGGCCATCGGTCTACTTCTGGCTGCGTGGCTTGTCCCCGGGGTGACTCTGCAGCTTGCGGGTTTCATCGTCGCCACTCTGGTATTTGCCTTCGCGCAGGGCATCCTGGGGCCATTTGTTTTCAACGTCGCGCGACAGTACGCGTCGCCCATCCTGGGTGGGATAGGGCTGGTGACCACGCTGATCGCCCTTTTCGTCGCCTCCTTCTTTCAGGGAGGGCTGGAGATTCGAGGTGTCTCCGCCTGGGTGCTCGCAACTCTGATCGTGTGGATTGTCACCGCGCTAGGAGGCTGGATCCTCGGAGCGATCTTTCTCAAGAACAGGAGCGCACGGCGCAAAGCTGAAACTCAATAGCGGAATGACCGGTGATGTCGCGATTTCAGGGGAAACGCGGGAAGTGCAGACTGTGGTCAGTAGCTTGGTGAGCTATTGGATTTTGGGGGGGTGTTGCCGCTCGGGGTGTCGTACTAAGGTTGGATTGTTAGCGTCAGACGGGTAGAGGGCGTCTGTCATAGTGCACGCTCCAACGAAGGAATCACTCATGACCGAAAACATTTCCCCCGCCAGCCAGGACCACCACAACATCCGGGACTGGGCAGATCTTGCCGAGGAAATGTGGACGTACCTCACCGGCAAGGGCGCAGCCGTAAATTACAGCTTCATCGACATGACCGTCGAGGTACCCCGGGATATTGGTCCCGACGCCCCTCGCGCCACATGGAAGCTGAACGGAACGTTGCGGGTCACAACCAGTGACAACGATGCAGCGGGCTCAGACACCCACCGCAGCTGAGCCATGACCGCAAAGATCCGGTTGGAGATCGATCTCGAATTTTCGGTGACCGAACCAGCAACGCCGGACCGCTCCCCCTCAACGATCAACGGGACCGTCAAGGCGGACGGATCGACCGTCGAGGTGTATCTCGATACGCCCGAGGCTTTTGGCGGGTCTACCCTTCCCAGCCTCGACGCCGTCCGGGAGTTGGCCAAAGCGTTCGCTGACCAGGGCGTTGCCGTATCGGTGTCCGGCCCCAAGGGGAACCTCGTAAGCCTCGGCGCCGTCAAGGTCTCGCGGGCGCAGCGGCTCCTGACCCGGTCACCCCACATCCGGCTGGGATCCCTCAGCGCACTCAAACCCATGGCCAAAAGCGTGCGGGCCTCAGGGAAGTCCGACGCCACCAACCTGCTGCCGCCGTCGACCCCGTTTCCCCTCGTGCCCACGGTGAACCGGAAGATCCGTCGGCGGGTGACCACCACCCACCACACGCCCGGCAGCGGGCGTGCCCGGCTGATCTTCGTCCAGGATTCAGCGACCTGGAATGGGCAGGTGCCACGGGAGTTCAACCTGGGGCCGGTGTCCACCACGATCGGCAGCGGAGACGGTGTCGATCTGGTATTGCCCGGCCTGGACGCCGTGCACGCCGAAGTGGTGCACAACGACGCCGACGAGTACGTACTCATCCCGCATGGACCGGTCAGCGGCAGCGTCAACCCCTCGGGGCCGTCGGTGCTCCGGACCGGGGCGCGCATCCAACTGGGTCAGTGGTGCCTCGCCTATTTCCGTGAGGAGTACGCCGATCATGGGCGGCCATTCGGCGGGCGCAGCGGAGGGGAACTGGCATACCAGCGACCGCAGTTCGATCCGCGCACCGGCAGGACCGAGGGTGACGGCTCAGAAGGCGTCGGGGACTTCCGCCGCCGGCCGCGCTAAACCGCTCGGTGGACAGCATTGAACTGCTGCTCGATGAGGGATCCGAGCAATTCATCCTGCGCGAGTGGGAGGCGCTTCAGGCGGCTGGACTGCCCAGCAGGGCTTCCCACCGTTCTCCACATAACCGTCCGCACATCACCCTCGTAGCCGCACCAGCCATCACCGGCAATCGGGATGAGCAAACAGGGGCAGGTCTGAACCTGCCCCTGGCGTTCACCTGCGGTGGGATGTTGCTGTTCAACGCCGGGCGGAAGGGCTACGTGCTGGCACGGCAGGTGATCTGCACCGCCGAACTGCTGATGCTCCATCGCGGAGTGCACGACGCCGGTGCGGTGGCTGGCGCGGCGCACACCTCGCTGCCCGGCAGGTGGATCCCGCACATTACGCTCGCGAACGCGGTGCCGGGAGAGCAGCTGGCAGCAGCGCTCGACGTCGTCGGCGCACCCATGCCCGAGGGCAGCGTGGTGGAGGCACGGCGCTGGGACAGCCAGGCCAAGACCATCACCTCACTGGCTCATCTCACCAACGCGACAAGCGGCTAGGTCAACAACCAGGCAATCACAATCAGGGCTGGCACCGACAGCATCGACGAAATCAGGATGACGTCCCTCGCGACAGTGATTCCGCGGTTGTATCGGCCAGCGAACAGGAACACGTTCTGGGCGGCGGGCAGGGCGGCCATGACCACCGCGCCAAACACCAGCTCATCATCCAGCTGAAACAGGAAGTTGCTGAGCAGGTAGGCAGTCGCGGGCATGACGAAGGTTTTAATGAGGGTCGCCACGATGACCTCGGTGCGGCCCTCGCTGGCACGCAGCGGGCGGCTCCCCCGCAGCGACATGCCGAACGCCAACAGTACGAGCGGAACCGCCGCCCCGCCCAGCAGCGCCAGCGGTTCCCAGATCAGTTGGGGCACGTCGAGGTCAGCCCATCCGACGGCCAAACCAATGAATGAGGCAACGATCATCGGGTTGCGAAATGGCTGGGTCAGAACGTTTTTGACCGAGGGCTTCCGTCCCGAGGAGAGGTCAAGAATGGTGAGATAGAGCGGAGTCAACAGAAGCAACTGCACCAGCAACACCGGGGCGACGGCCGTCGCGTTGCCCAGCGCGTAGACAGCGATCGGGATGCCGATGTTATTGGCGTTGACGTAGGAGCCTGCCATCGCACCGATGACTGTTTCGGCCGCTGGGCGCCGGAACCAGATCCGGCTCACCACTACATACAGGAGCGCCGCGACCACGGCAGTGATGAGCGCGATTGGCAGGTAGGCGGACAGGACCGACGTAAGGTCAGCGTCCGCGAGAATGGTGAACAGCAGGGCCGGATTGGTGATGAAAAAGGCCGTCTGGGTGAGAGCCTTTACGGTCTCGGGCCCACCGATCCGCAGGCGGGCAGCAATATAGCCCGCCAGGATCACCGCTCCGACTATCGCGAAGCCCGCCAGTACGCCGCTCAAAGGCCCTCCGACCGCAGTTGATGATGGGGAAAGTTCGGATGAGACCCGGGGCCTCGGGGTGCATCCGTCCCGTCGCTGTGGGGGTCGTTCGGTCGGTACTACCTGAGGTGGCCGACGAGCTGTTCAGCGATCCCCGTGTAGGTGGCGGGAGTCAATGCCATCAGTCGGGTCTCCGCCTCGGCTGAAAGCCCCAGGCCGGAAACGAACTCCTGCATCCGGGCGCCATCGACACGCTGTCCACGGGTCAGCTCCTTCAGGCGCTCGTAGGGGTCATCCATACCCGGGACACCGGCGATGCCCTCGGCCCGCATGACCATCTGAACGGCTTCACCGAGTACTTCCCAGTTGGAGTCGAGATCAGCGGCCAGCACTGGACCAGCGACGTCGAGCCGCTCCAGGCCCTTCGCCACATTCGACAGTGCCAACAGCGAGTGACCGAACGCGACACCAATGTTCCGCTGCGAGGATGAGTCGGTGAGGTCACGTTGCCACCGTGAGGTGACCAGGGTGGCCCCCAGTACGTCCAACAGGGAACAGGAGATTTCGAGGTTCGCTTCGGCGTTCTCGAATCGGATCGGGTTCACCTTGTGCGGCATCGTGGAGGACCCGGTGGCGCCTTCCACCGGAACCTGGGCGAAATACCCGATCGAAATGTAGCTCCACACATCGGTGCAGAAGTTGTGCAGGATCCTGTTGAAACGAGCCACATCCGCGTAGAGCTCAGCCTGCCAGTCGTGGGATTCAATCTGGGTGGTCAGCGGGTTCCAGGTCAGCCCCAGCCCCTCGACGAAATCCCGTGACACCCGCTGCCAATCGGCACCGGGAACGGAGGCGTAGTGGGCGGCGAAGGTGCCGGTCGCACCGTTGATCTTGCCAAGGTACTCAGTGCGTTCGATCCGTTTGAGCTGGCGGTCCAACCGGTGCGCGACGACGGCGAGCTCCTTGCCCAGCGTGGTCGGAGTTGCTGGTTGACCGTGGGTGCGCGAGAGCATGGGTACGGCTGCCGACTCGCGTGCCATTTCAGAGATCTGGGCAGTCAGGGCCCGGGCGGCGGGTAGCCAGACGTTCTCGACGGCACCCTTGATTCCCACGGCGTAGGAAAGGTTGTTGATGTCCTCCGAGGTGCAGCCGAAGTGGACCAGAGGTTTGAGGGCCGATATTCCGATCTCGGGGAGCCGGCGTCCAATGAAGTACTCCACCGCTTTGACATCGTGGACTGTCACCCGTTCCAGTTCGGCGAGCTCGGCGACCGATTCTCCGTCGAAACCGGTCACGATCTCCCGGAGTGCCGCCTCCTGATCGGACGTCAGGGGTGCGGTTCCCGGCAGGACGGCATTGCGGGTGAGGTGGATCAACCACTCCACCTCCACATGGACGCGGTCCCGGTTCAATGCTGCCTCTGAGAGATAGTCGACCAGGGCCGCCACGGCACCGCTGTACCGACCGTCCAGCGGGCCGAGAGCCAGCGGAACGCCCGACTGGGTTGAAGTCGATGCGAGGTTTACTCGGGAAGTATCAGCCATACCCAGATCATTTCACGATCTGGAGGGTGCCTGCTGTCGTGTGACTTGCCCCCGCCTCCAGCCAACGCACTGCGCCAGCTCACATAGCAACGCTTTCGCCCACGGCTGCCCTGCTGCGGGGGTACCGTTCGAGTGATACAGCCCCGGTTAGGACAGACAGGGAGATTCAATGAACGGTGCGGCTGGGTTACCGTGCGAGCCCTGGGCGACCGACAGTGGCACCGCAGTAGCGCTCAGCGCCCTGGTCCTGCTCCAGGCTGACGCGGTGGATAACGTGGCGTCCCGGATGGTGGAGGTTGCCGACCTTGAGTGGGAATCACCGGCGGGCCGGAACTATCGGGATTACGTTCTGGTCCAGGCGGGAGGAGTGCGCCTGTGCGGTGCACTGTTGCGAGACGCCGCGATCGGTGTCGAATCGTTCGCCGCCACGCTCAGAAGCTTCGAGTACAACCGGTACCTGGCGCAGCAGCTGCCATGAGGGCAACGGGCGACCTTTTGCCAGTCAACCCACCACCGGAACCGGTGGAGTCCAGCATCGTCGTCAACGGTGGAGTAGGAAGCATCAGGTTCCAATGGTCGGAGCTACGGCAGGGAACGGTACGGCTCGGGCTCCTGGCCGACAGCATCAGCGATATCCTCCAGCAGTGCGGGGAGCTCCAATGGCGGCTCCAAATGCTTCTCAAAGAGCAGGACCCGACCGTGCGGGGCGCAGGGGTCGGCGCCGTCACCGGCCTTGACGATGCGCGGACCGCGCTGGCGGCAGCCGAAGACGAACTGCGGGACACAGCCCAGCGGGTTGAAGCGTGCCGACTGGCCTACGAAGCGGCCGAGGCTATGGCTCGCCTGGCTTCGGCCGCAGCCAGGACCGCTCTGGGAGAGGTCGAACGGGACCTGGCTCGGGCCATCAGCCTCGCCAATGGTGGCGACCTGGCCGAACCCAGTGCGTTGAGCGTGGAACGGCTATCGCCTGTTGCCGGGCTGACACTCGACGGCACAGTGCCCGCGTTATTGGATCGGGTCCAGGCGGTCAATGCAGACGGACCAGGAGCCTTCGAGGTGCTGAAAGTTCAGGGACCGGAGGGGTCGGTGTTTGTCGTAGTGCTGCCAGGCACCCAGGGGTCGTCCATCACCGCCAGCACCCAGCCCTTCGATCCGACCGGAATCGTCGAGGCGGTCCAGTACGACAGCATGTTTGTCACCGAGGCAGTGGGAGCGGCGCTCGCCGAATCTGGAGCCGTCCCGGGGGACCGGGTGATGGTCGTCGGCTACAGCCAGGGCGGAATGCACGCAGCGAACATTGCCCAGAACCCGGGCTTCGTGGAAACCTACCAGCTTGAGCTGGTGTTGACCGCGGGATCTCCCACCGGCCGGGAACCCTCCGGTGGGGCTCAATACCTGCACCTGGAGCATGCCGACGATTGGGTCCATCAGGTGGATGGCACCTCGAATCCCGACGAACGCGACCGGGTGACGGTGACCCTGCGGGATCCGGTCGCAGGGATTCCCGACGGCGACAAAGGGTTGGGCGCAGCGCACAAGCTGGGCACCTATCTGGCCGGGGCCGAAGCGGTCGAGGCCAGCAGCCACCCCTCAGTGGTAGCGACCGTCGCCACACTCAGGGCTGCGATCGGTCCCCGGGTCCCGGCCGAACGGCATGTGTTCATAGCCCACCGCCCATCGGTTGAGGGGCGTACCTCCTCGACTGACCAGCGGCGACGGGGACATCGGTTCACGCCTGGTCCGGCCCCTGAGCCGGGCCGCTCGGTGGGTGGACCCCAGCTACCTGCGAGTGCCAGTGAGTGACCCTGCCACCATCGAGACCACGCTGATGATGAGTGAGCCGAGGACTGCGGTCCAGAAGAAATCGTCAACCGAGAACAGAATTGGGGTGAAAGAGGTCAGCCACGCGGTGAGCATCAGCATGCCTGCGTTGATGATGACGGTGAACAAACCGAGCGTCAGGATGGTGAGCGGGAGGGACAGCAATGCAACGATTGGCCGGACCAGCGCATTGACGATACCGAAAACCAACCCTACGAACAGGTAAGACAACACGACTCCGGTGGTATCCCCACTGGACGCCGCTCCTCCCACCTCGATGCCTGGAAGAAGCCAGGCCGCGACGAAAAGCGCCAGCGCATTAATGAGGATACGCACAATGAACTTCAGCATGACCCAATGCTGTCATAAGGCTCAACCCATGCCCAGCGATAAGCTGGACCTATGACTACACCAGAGCGCCAGGGCGACGACGCCGGGGCACAGGAACCTTCAATCCATCCCCGCAGCGTGTTGGGCCGCCTGCCACGCTATGCGGCCGGCAAGCCGCCGGTCGTTGTCGAGGGCCTGCAGAGCTACAAACTTTCCTCCAATGAGAACCCCCTCCCACCGCTACCGTCGGTGCTAGCGGCGATCGCGTCGCAGACGCACATCAACCGCTATCCAGACCCGATGACCACCGCGCTCCGGACGGCGCTCGCGTCGTTCCTCGCCGTCCCCGCCGATGACATTGTTGCCGGCGCAGGAAGCCTGGGCGCGTTGAACCAGGTCCTGGCCACGTTTGCGGGGCAAAACGACTACGACGCGGCCGATGAAGTGATCTATCCGTGGCGCTCATTCGAGGCGTACCCGATTTGCGTTGGGCTGGCCGGGGCGGCCGGTGTGCAGATTCCACTAAACCAGGATGGAACCCACGACCTCGAGGCAATGCTTGCGGCAATTACTGACAGGACCCGCGTCATCCTGCTGTGCACGCCCAACAACCCCACCGGACCGATCCTTAAGGCGGCCGAGGTCGCCTCGTTCCTGCAGCGGGTGCCGGCGCATATCGTCGTCGTCATCGACGAGGCTTACCAGGAGTTTGTCAGGGACGCCGAGGCAGTGGACGGGCTCGCGATGTACCGGGAGCACCAGAACGTTGTGGTGTTGCGCACGTTCTCCAAGGCGCATGGCCTCGCTGGGCTTCGCGTGGGGTACTCCGTCTCGCAGCCGGAACTGACTCAACATCTCAGGGTGAGCGCCGTGCCGTTTGCAGTCTCCCAGATCGCTGAACAGGCTGCGGTCACCTCCCTGGAGCATTTCGACGAGGTGAGGGAGCGCGTCCAGGGGATTGTCGATGAGCGGACCCGGGTGGTCGAGGGCCTGCGGGAGCTGGGCTGGACTGTGCCCAACGCCGAGGGAAACTTCGTCTGGCTCGCGCTTGGCGACAACACGCCGGAATTCGCGGGACTCGCTGAACAGCGGGCCTTGTCGGTCCGCGCCTTCGGCACCGAGGGGGCCCGGGTGAGTATTGGCGAGCCCGAAGCCAACACCCGTTTCCTTGACCTTTGCGCTGCTTACCCACATGGGCCCGGCCTTTCGTAGAGCGTCATAAATGGGTTGAGCACGATCACGTGACTAGTGTGGACGAGGTACATGCGCATGAGCGTATGTCCCAGCGATACATTCCATTCAAGGTATATAAGGACGGGGAGGGAGCACGTATGGACGTTGTGCAATCGACCGCAGCCGGGCTGGACAGCAACGGAAACGGCGTGGGTCCGGCCGGTGCTGGATTGGACACCCCGGACATGGTCCAGCTGATGACCGCAGACGGCGATCTGCTGGACGATGCTCGGTTCAGCGACTATGCCCCCGATCCGGACACCTATCAGGGCCTGTACCGGGACATGTTCCTGATCCGCCGGTTCGATCAGGAGTCGACTGCGCTCCAGCGGCAGGGCCAGCTAGCCCTCTGGGTGCCACTGACCGGCCAGGAAGCCGCGCAGATCGGCTCGGGTCGCGCAATGCAGCCACAGGACTATGCCTTCCCTACCTACCGGGAGCACGGCGTGGCACTGACCAGGGGAGTCGACTTACCGGACATCCTCAAGCTGTTCCGCGGGATCACGAACGGTGGCTGGGATCCCCGGAAGCACAACTTCCAGCTCTACACGCTGGTGCTGGCTGCCCAGACCCTGCACGCTGTCGGCTACGCGATGGGGATTCAGCGGGACCGTACCGCCGATCCTGCCGTCCCCGCGGCGGCATCGGTCGCCTATTTCGGGGATGGGGCCAGCTCCGAGGGTGACGTTCACGAAGCGATGGTCTTCGCCGCCTCGTTCAACGCCCCGGTGGTGTTCTTCTGCCAGAACAACCACTGGGCCATCTCGGTGCCCTCGGACGTCCAGACCCGGGTACCCCTGGCCCAGCGCGCCTCGGGCTACGGGTTCCCCGGCATCCGCGTCGACGGCAACGATGTCCTGGCAGTCAGTGCGGTCACCGCCTGGGCGCTGGAACATGCCCGGCAGGGCAAGGGGCCGGTGCTCATCGAGGCGTTCACCTACCGGATGAGTGCCCACACGACAGCCGACGACCCGACCAAGTATCGTGCCTCCGCTGACGAAGAATCATGGCTGGCGCGTGATCCTCTACTCCGGTTGGAAACTTATCTCCGAGCCAACGGCACCGCCGACTCGTTTTTCGAACGACTTGAGGCGGAGGCGGCGGAGCAGGCCGGCCGGCTCCGTCGCGCGGTCCTCGCCATGGAAGCACCCGATCTTAGCCAGCGTTTCGGCACGGCTTATGCCGAGCCGCACCCCCTGGTTCAGGAGGAACTGCGGTTCTGGCAGGACTACGAGGCTGGATTCGCGCCAGAGAAGGATGGAGGTCGCTAGATGCCGGTCATGACCATCGCCAAAGCGATCAACGAGGGCCTCCGCGCCTCGCTGGAGGCTTCCCCGACGACGCTGCTGATGGGCGAAGATATCGGCGCTCTCGGGGGCGTCTACCGCGTGACCGAGGGCCTGAAAGCCGAGTTTGGCGCAGATCGCGTAGTCGATACGCCGCTTGGCGAGTCAGGCATCATCGGGACAGCCATCGGGTTGGCCTTGCGCGGCTATCGACCCGTCTGCGAGATTCAGTTCGACGGGTTTGTCTTCCCGGGGTTTAACCAGATCACCACCCAATTGGCGAAGATGCATGCCCGCAGCGACGGAATGCTCCGAGTTCCGGTGGTCATCCGGATCCCTTATGGGGGCGGGATCGGTAGCGTTGAACACCACTCCGAGTCACCCGAGGCGTTGTTTGCGCACACCGCAGGACTGCGCATCATCACGCCCTCCAACCCCCAGGACGCCTATTGGATGATCCAGCAGGCCATCGAGTGCGACGACCCGGTGATCGTCTTCGAACCGAAACGACGCTACTGGCTCAAGGGGGAGGTGGACCTAACCTCCCCATCCGGGGACCCGTTCACCGCCCACGTGCTGCGTGAAGGCACGGACGCGACAGTGGTGGCGTACGGCCCGCTGGTGCCCGTTGCGCTCGCCGCCGCAGCGGCTGCAGCGGAGGATGGACACAGTATCGAAGTAATCGACCTTCGGTCGGTGTCACCGATGGATTTCGACACGGTGACGGCATCAGTCCAAAAGACGGGACGGCTGGTTGTCGCCCATGAAGCGCCCACGTTCGGCGGGATCGGCGGTGAGCTTGCGGCCCGCGTGACCGAACGCGCCTTCCTTTCGCTACAGGCCCCCGTGATGCGGGTAGGAGGCTTCCACCTGCCGTATCCCGTGGCGCGCATGGAAGAGCACTACCTGCCAGATATTGATCGGATCCTCGAATCCGTCGACCGGGCCCTGGCCTACTAGAGGAACCCCATGACACTCAATACGTTTAATCTCCCCGACGTCGGGGAAGGGCTCACCGAGGCAGAGATAGTTCAGTGGAAGGTCCAGCCAGGCAGCGTCGTCGCGATCAATGACATCATCGTCGAGATCGAGACTGCCAAATCCCTGGTAGAGCTGTCCTCCCCGTACGCGGGCGTCGTCGCGGAGCTTCTAGCCACGGAGGGTGAGACCATCGACGTCGGCTCGCCGATCATCTCTGTAGCGGACGGCGACGACGACGCGCCAGCTCCCCAGATGCCCGGCGAGTTATCCACCCCGCCGGCGACCACTCATCCATCAGCCGCGACGGACGCGTCAGCCACCAGCGGCTTCGCAGCCGACAGCGGACAGCCTCCGGGCGCCCAGGAGACACCGGAGGCCGGCCCACTGGTGGGAACCGGCCCGAAAGCTGATGCGGTGAAGCGGCGGCCTCGACGGGCTGACGCAGCGCCAATGCAGGCTCCAACTCCGCAGTCCGCCCCGCCGGCTGACGGGGCGCAGCCAGCCAACCGGGTGCTGGCCAAACCGCCGGTTCGGAAGGCGGCCCGCGATCTCGGAATCAACCTGTCCGATGTCGAAGGGACTGGCCGCTCGGGCGAGGTGACCAAGCGGGATCTCATGAGCTACCAGGCGCAGCGCGACGCCGAACAGGACGGCGCCAATACCTTCTGGGAAGCGACCCAAAAGCCTCAGGACCAGCGGATTGAACGCGTGCCCGTCAGAGGTGTCCGCAAGGCGACCGCCAAGGCGATGGTGGACAGCGCCTTCTCGGCGCCGCACGTCAGCATCTTCGTGGACGTGGACGCCTCCCGCACCATGGAGTTCGTGAAGCGGCTCAAGGCTTCCCGGGACTTCGAGGGAATCAAGGTGTCGCCCCTGCTCATTCTGTGCAAGGCAGTCATCTGGGCCGCCGCCCGCAACCCGTCGGTCAATGCGACCTGGGCCGGTGACGAGATCCTCGTCAAGCACTTCATGAACCTGGGCATCGCTGCCGCTACTCCTCGCGGACTGATGGTTCCGAACATCAAGGATGCGCAGGACCTGACGTTGAAGGAACTCGCGATCGCCCTCAATGAGCTGGCGACCACTGCTCGTGCGGGAAAGACGCAACCAGCCCAGATGCAGGGCGGGTCTCTCACAGTCACGAACATCGGCGCACTCGGGATCGATACAGGGACGCCAATCATCAACCCGGGAGAGGTTGCAATCGTGGCCTTCGGCACGATCAAGCAGAAACCGTGGGTGCTGGACGGGGAAGTTATCCCACGGTGGATCACCACATTGGGGGGATCGTTCGACCACCGGGTGGTGGATGGCGACCTCAGCGCACGCTTCATGGCCGACGTCGCCTCCATCCTGGAGGAGCCTGCGCTGCTGCTCGACTGAGGTTGTGCCCTAGGCTGGTTTCCGATGCCAAATAACCCCAGTCCGAGCCAGCGCCCCGACCGAGAAAATTCGGGGGCGCCGTCGCCCACCGGTTCCTACCTCAAGCGGCTGTTGCCCATGCTGCTCGCCGCGTTCATCGGCTCAACCGTGCTGCAGTGGCTCTTCCCGGAACTGAACTTCGTGGTCCGGCTGCTGATTCTTGCCGTCCTGCTGCTGGCGGTCTCGGTTGTCCTGGACCGGTTGCGTTCCCGCAACAGGTAGCCTCCGCTTACGCATGATTCGATGCGATCGCTTCCTGGAGGATCGGGGCAAGACGCTCGATTCCCGTGACGATGTCCTCGCTGGAGACTGCGCTGAAGGCAAGCCGCAGCTTGTTCGACGGGGCATCGGAGGGGGTGAAAGCGGCACCGGGAATGAACACCACCCCCGCGTCGATTGCCTTGTACAGCAGGGGGTAGGTGTCGATCCCTTCGGGCAGGGTTACCCAGATAAAGAAGCCCCCATCGGGACGCGTCCACGACACCGACGCTGGTAGGTGCTGCGCCAGGGCACTCAGCATGGTTGAACACCTCTCGCTGTACAAGGCTCGCGTGGTCTCAAGATGACCCAGCCAGTCGTAATCGCTGAGATAGGCCGAAACCAGCATCTGGGTCAGCGGGGATGGACAAAGCACCACAGCTTCGCACGCCAGATAGAACCGCCGATGCAGGTGCCTGGGCACCAACGCCCAGCCGAGCCGCACCCCGGGGGCGAAAATTTTGGAGAAGGACCCCAGATAAATGACGTCGTCGGGGTTGCCTTCGCGCAGCGGGGTCAGCGGCTTGCCATCAAAGCGCAGCAGGCCGTACGGGTTGTCCTCCAGCACGAGGATGTTGTGTTTTTTGCAGATGTCGACAATGACCTGACGGCGACTGGCCTTCAGGGTAATCCCGCTCGGGTTGTTGAAGCTGGGGATGGTGTAGAGGGCCTTGATGGTTCGGCCCTCCGACTGTAGTTCGGTGATCCGCTGTTCGAGGGCTTCGGGGATCAGGCCGTCGTCGTCCATGGCCACCGCCTGGACATCCACCTGGTATGCCTCGAAGGTGTTGAGCGCTCCGACATATGTGGGGTCCTCACACAGGATCACATCGCCTGGGTTGCAGAAAACCTTGGCGGCGACGTCCTGCGCTGACTGCGATCCGGTTGTGACCACGAGGTCTGCCGGGTCGGCGTCGGTAATTCCCTCGGCCGCCATGACCTCGCAGATCTGTTGGCGAAGCTTTTCCATCCCCTGGCCACCGCCGTATTGCAGCGCCTCCAGGCCGTGCTCGGCGATGATCCGGTGGGCAGTGTCGCCAAGCTCCTTCAGGGGAAGCGAACGCAGGTAGGGGCTTCCTCCGGCGAGCGACACCAGCCCGGGTTGGATTGAAATGTCGAAGACATCGCGCACCGCAGACTGTTTGATGTTCGCAGCCCGATCGGAGAATAGAGCCTCGTGTCGATGAGCTGAATCAACTGCGCGGACCAGCGCTGCTTCGGTTTCGGCCGGCATGGTCGTTGGGTCAAGTTTTGCCTGTGAGTTCACTCACGCAGTCTAAGGCAGGGGTTAACTAATGAGCAACGGGTGTTGCCTGTTGTAGGTATTCTCCCTGTGGTCAGATCCAGCCCGCATCGCGGGCCTTCGCGCCCGCCTGGAATCGACTGTCAGCCTTCAATGCCTCGAGCATCCAGGCAATGTGCCGTCTGCACGTGCGTACACTGAGATCGAGGCGCCGGGCAATAACCTCATCCGAGTAGCCGGCAGCGAGGCCCGCAAGAATTGCCTGCTGGGTTCCATTGAGCGGCGACACCGTATCCTCCTCCGTTGGAAACGGCTCGGCGAACTCCCAGGTGAAGTTGAAGAACCGAATGAAGACGTTCACCAGGTTAGGGTCGCGGATCATCATCGCGGCCTTGTCGTCGCTCGTCAGCTGCCGAGCCACCACAGCGAGTTTCCGGTCGAAAATCAGCATCCTGAATGGCACCGACGGCAAAGTGCGGAACTCGCCGCCCTCCGCAGCAATCGCTTTCACCGCCTTGCGGGTCGGCATGTGGTCGCGGGTACTGAGGTCGTAGAGGTTCCTGCGGTTCACGCCCTGCTTCAGCAGGTCGACGTCCTTCCTGACGTTCTCCTCCTGGAAATCTGCATTCGCGCCCTGGCCGGGGACAGCCATCAACACGTGCTCGGAAACGTCCCGACCATACTCGATCAACACCCGTTGAATCAGGTGCGGGTCCTCGAGCACCTCAACCGATGCGCTGGAGAGGACGTCCCTGCGGGCTTCGAGGTAGAGGGGAACCAGGCCGGATAGCTCGAGGCGCCTGGTGTTGATCCGACTCTTCAAGTCCTGGACGAGGCGCTCGTCAGCGTCAACCAGATCGGCCAGCGCGACGTCGGGCGAAATCGCGACGAACGCGTCCGAATCCGCTGCATGTGAGCTGAGCAGCTTCCGCTCACTGAGCTGGTTCGTCGCGGAATCAATGTCCCTCAGGGTGTAACCAAGGGCCTCCGAGGCACCCTGACGCGTCCATCCGGGGTGGGCGACGGCGTAGCGGTAGAGCTCTAGACCTAGTCCGTCGAGCATGAACATTCCTCCCCGGTATGGCGGCACACCTGCCTGTAGCCTACCGACCTGTTTCCTCGCGGGGCGATTCGGTTGTGCAGCGCCGCCTGATAGGTCGATCATGGCGCTGTAAAACATGACATGTCCACTTTATGACACAGTGCTTGATGCCTGTCGCGGTTCCGCCCCAGGAGCGGATTTCCCTTGGACGGGTGCGGGTATTGGGGTCTTGCGAGCGTTGGTTGCGCCGGCAGAAATCTGCCATTTAGTCATCTTTAGGCCATGTCCAGAACAGGGTGGTTATCTGGCTGGACATCGATAGAGCCAGCGGCTCATGGTTGTGGGTATCGGCATCACTTCCGCCGACGCACCACCACATGTGGCCACTCAAGGGGGGTTCTCGTGAAAAAGATTGTCGGCACAGTAGCCGGTCTTCTAGTCGTCATGAGTGTCGTTGCCTCTACCAGTCCCGAGCTCAGCGCGGCGAACTGGGAATGGCCTAAAACGGTGATGGCAGACAACTGGGAGTGGCCGAAATAGCAGGTTGTTTTGACCGATTCCCGTCGGGATGGCAGCACTTAGACTCGCCCCAGTGGCGGTGACCAACATCCGGAAGGAGAGAGCTATGAGTCAGCTGGTTGCAGTTCGAAACGCCTCACGAACCGCCAACAGCACTCAATGGTGGCATCTCTCGCTCTTTACCGGTGGCTTCGATGTAGCGGACGGCATCATTGAAGATCTGGTCACCCCACTGGCGGCGCAGGCTCAGCTTTTGGGGGCCAGCCGTTGGTTCTTCACCCGGGGTGAGGAACCAACGGTGCCTCAGGTGCGGCTTCACGTTCTTGCCAGTCCCGCCGCAATTGCCAGTCTTCAGACCTCGCTTGCCACCTTCCGGGCCCGGGCCACCGCGGGGGACCTTGGCGGCGCAAACCCCAGCGCTGTGGCTGGGTTGCACGTCCGGCAGTACCTCTCCTCACCAGCGGGCAGCCAGCTGCCCCCGGGCTCCGATAAATCCAGTGGCAATGAGATCAGAAGGAAGCTGGAAGCCGACCTCGAGAAATACGGTGGGGTTGCAGGTCTCCAACTTGCTGAAGAGGTCTTCGAACTCTCCTCCGAGCTGGCCTCATGGGCCAGCCGACGTTTCCCCAAGATGCACAACCGATCGGCGTTCGGTGCGCTGATCCTTTTCGACTCTGCACGGAGCATGATGAAAGGCCCACGATCTGCTGGTTGGCCTGACCGGCGGCGAATCAGCTGGGACTTTTATTGGAACAGTCACCTCAGAACCTGCACCGCTGACCTGGGCCCCCGCGCGGTGGGCGTCCGTGAGGCCCTGGCGGCACAGGTGGAGGTCCGGGCTTCAGCCTTCCACGGCTTGATGGCGGCCACCGCTGCCGAATCTGCGGCGCATAACTGGCGTCGCAGATGGTCCCGCGGGATCGACAATTATCTTTACCGCGCCGACAAGGCCCAGGTGAGCCGCAGCGCTCAGCACCTGACCGTTTACCAGGCGCACCTGACGCTGAATCGGCTGGGCTTTTCTACCCGTGAAGAGGCAGTCCTCGGTCTGTACGCCCGGTCATGGGGCATCGAACGCGAGTCACCCACTTACCGACAGAATTAGGCCAGACCCAGACCCGACCAGCAGGGCACCACGGAAGGATTAGAGCACCATGGCGATTAGCAATGATGTCATCCTGGCAACCGATGTGCGGGAACTCAGTGAGGCTCTGGGGTGCTCACCGGACACCCTTGAGGACATGCTGGTGCAGGGTGTGCTCGCTTCCCGTGGCGAATTGTGGGAGGTTGGACCGGCCAGGGACTACCTGCGCGATGCCGCCTGGGCGGACAGCCTCTGGTCCTGACTGCCTCTGGTTCTGACTGCCTCTGATTCTCACTGCGGGCGGTGTTCATTGCGGCTGAGGTTTATCGAACAGTCGAGGATCGAAGGGTTTAACTCCGCCCGGTAGGCTGAGCCCATGACGACAATCCGAACAGCAGTCTTCGGCTACGGCCTTGGTGGACGCGTGTTTCATGCCCCTTTCATCCACGCTGACCCGCGGTACTCACTCGATATCATCGTCACTTCCGACCCAGCCAGGAAAGCCGAAGCCGAGGTGCGGTATCCGGGTGTCCGCGTAGTACCGACTGCCGCGGACGCCTTCGCCCTGGCTGGTCAGCTCGATCTGGCCGTGATCAGCACTCCGCCGGCCACTCACGTTCCGCTGGCTCAAGCGGCTTTGGAGGCTGGGCTCGCTGTCGTCGTCGACAAGCCCTTCGTCGTCGACACGGCGGATGGTCTGCGGCTCATCGAACTGGCGCGGTCTCGTGGGACGGTGCTGAGCGTTTTTCAGAACCGAAGGTGGGATGGCGATTTCCTGACCGCCCGGAAGCTCATCGACGACGGCGCCCTCGGGACGGTACGCCGCTTCGAGTCCCGCATGGAGTCCTTCAAACCTGTGGTGTCCAAACCGTGGAAGGGGGCGGTCGCCGGGGAGGGCGGCGGCATACTCTACGATCTGGGACCGCACCTGATCGACCAGGCGTTGCAGCTATTCGGGCCCGCGGAGCTGCAATACGCCGAGCTTGCCGCGCACCGCGGCGACGGTGGGCCGGATGACGATGCGTTCCTCGCCCTGCGGCACACCAGCGGGACCATCAGCCACCTGTGGATGAACGCCCTGGCACCACAGGCTGCCCCCCGGTTCCGTATCGTTGGATCCCAGTCGGCCTATTCGAAGTGGGGTGTTGACGTGCAGGAACCGTCGATCATCGCGGGAATGCTGCCCACAGATTCCCTTTATGGAGTCGAGGATGAACTCGCCTGGGGGCTCCTGGGGTTCGACGCCGACGCTACCAAGGTGCGCACGGAGAAGGGCGCTTACCCGCGGTTTTACGAGCTGATGGCCTCAGCCGTGCTCGATGGTGCACCGGTGCCCGTAGATCCGCAGGACAGCATTGCTGCCCTGCGGATCATTGAGGCAACCCACCTCCGCTGAGTCAGACCAGTTCTCGCCAGTCAGCGGCAAGGTCGAGGCCGTGAGCTTCGGAAACAGAATGGTGTGCAACCCGTCCACCGGCAATATTCAGGCCATGCGCCAGTGCAGCGTCGGACTCAAACGCAGCCCGGACCCCGCGGTTCGCCAGTGCGACCGCATAGCGGAGCGTCACATTGGTGAGTGCGTAGGTTGAGGTGTTGGGCACTGCGCCCGGCATGTTCCCCACACAGTAGAACAGCGAGTTGTGCACGGTGAAGGTGGGATTCTCGTGCGTGGTCACATGTGAATCCTCGAAGCAACCACCCTGGTCCACAGCGATATCCACAAGGACGCTTCCCGGTTTCATCCGGGAAACCATTTGGTTCGTCACGAGCTTCGGAGCACGGGCACCGGGGATCAGGACAGAACCAATCACCAGATCAGCGTCCAACACTGCTCGCTCGATTTCAAAGGCATTTGAGGCGACGGTCTTGACCCGGCCCGCGTAGAGGGCGTCCAACTCGCGCAACCGGCCAATGTTGATGTCGAGAATGGTGACTTCAGCGCCAGTGCCCACCGCCATCGCTGCCGCATTTGTGCCGGCTACGCCGGCGCCGAGGACAACTACCTTCGCTGGGCGTACTCCGGGTACCCCTCCGAGGAGTAGACCGGGGCCACCAGCAGGAGCGGTCAGGACCTGAGCTCCCACCTGTACCGACAGTCGACCGGCAACCTCGGACATCGGTGCCAGCAGGGGCAGCGCGCGCCCGTCCTGAACCGTTTCGTAGGCAATCGCCGTTACGCCCGCGTCCAGCAGTGCCCGGGTCAGCTCGGGTTCCGCCGCAAGGTGGAGGTAGGTGAAGAGAATCAGACCCTCGCGGAACCGGTGATACTCCTCGGCGATCGGCTCCTTGACCTTGAGCACCAGGTCCGCCCGGGACCACAATTCGTCGGCAGAGGTGACAATCTCCGCGCCGGCTGCAGAGTACTCATCGTCGGTAATGTATGAACCGACTCCAGCGTCTTTTTCAATCAGGACTGTATGCCCGTTGGTACGGAGCTCATGCACCCCTGAGGCGGTGATGGCCACGCGGAACTCGTTGTTTTTGACTTCTTTAGGAACGCCGACGATCACGGGATTCTCCGTTCACTCTCAAGGTGCGGTGAGGTGGCTTATAGCCAGGTCCCTAGCCTACGGACAACCAGGAGCCTTCGGGCAGCCCCCCGGTCGTGTTAGATCGTCGCCCGGGGACGGATGATGGCCCGACTGGGTCAACGATCCCTGTGGATGCGGGCCCGGTGCGGAATGTGACCTGGTTCACTACCATACGAACAGCAGCTAACGACGTCGACAAGTGTCGACCTTTTGCGCATCAATTGTCTCCTTGGTGACGCCGCCCAGTAGCATGAGGCAATGCAGCCAGACGGGGTCGACGCGGCCGTCGAATCGATAGCCGCCCGGCTGAACCGCGGCCTGTCTCTTGAAGATCTCGACGGCGTGCTGCTGGCGTACAGCAGCCACCAATCCGCTGCTGACCGGGTCAGGGTCAATTTCCTGCTGAGCAAGAAGGTGCCTGCCGACGTCAGCCAATGGCAATTGCAGCACGGCATCTCATCGGCAGTCCGTCCAGTGGTGCTGCCAGCCAACCCGTCGCTAGGGATGCTCGGACGAGTCTGCGTTCCCTTGCTGGTCCGAGGGTTCCGGGTGGGCTACCTCTGGGTGCAGCAGGAGGCAAACGAGACGACCCCCGAGGCCATTCTCGACCAGCTCCCGGATGTGCGTGCTGACATGGATCGACTTGCATCACTACTACTGGAAGGCAACACGGCAGCCTCCGAACACCGTCGCAAGAGGGAAAGCATCTTTCTGGCGGCCTGTGACGGGACCGAGGCTGGTACCGACGAGCTGGCTGGTTGGCCCGAGCTTCACAACACTGCTCCCTGGCAGGTAGCGGTGCTCTACGCCCAGAACGATCTGCCCGAACCCGCAGACCCCCACGCGAGCCTGCTGACCCACCGCACTGCCGCCCTGCAGGCCACCGTCGGTGTGAGGTCGGTGCTGTTCAGCGCCGGGACTCCGGCCATCGCCGTGCTGCTCCTCACCGGTGACGTGGGCGGCGGCGAATACGCTGAGATCCTTCGCCGATACGATCAGGAACAAGCCAAGCGTGAAGGCGGTGCTGTGGGGCGCGCCCTGCTGGGGCTGAGCGAACGGGTGCTTGATCTACGGGAGCTGCCAAAGGCTTTCAGCCAGGCACGCCACGCCGTCCAGGCGTCGGCGGTCGATGGAGGGCTCGGTCTGATCACTGAATACCGGGCCACCGGGTGCTATCAGTTCCTAGCCGCCGGAGGGTGGCAGCTGACATCCGCCAAGTCGGTCCACTTCGCCGAAATTGAGGAGCAGGATAAAAACTCTGAACTACTGCCCGTCCTGGAGTTGCTTTACGACAAGAACGGGTCGGTTCAGGATGTAGCCGCGCAACTGCACCTCCACCGCAGTAGTGTCTACAACCGGCTGGCGCGAATCCGGTCGATCATCGGCGCGGACCCGCTGAACGGTCATGTGCGGCTGGAACTCCATTTAGCCCTCAAGGCGCGGAAATGGTCACGGCGTCCCAGGATCTAATCCGGTATTGGCAGTCTGTTAGCTGCCCGTAATTGATCGCGGCGACTCTCCGCGTTTGTCTGATTTCTGCGTGGCCAGCCACTTGGTAATGTCCTGGGATCTAATTCGTCGATGGGTGCCGCGATATTCGACCGGAATAATCCCAGCATCAGTGAGATTTCGTAAATAGGTGTGTGAAATTCCAGCTGCCGCCGCGGCCTGTGAAGTGGTCAGGGTCTCGGCAGCGGAGGTGGTGGTGACGGCGTCGCCGGCAGCAAGCCGACGCAGGACGTCGACGACAGCATCCCGGGCGGCAGGTGGCAGTTTCACCGCGGTGCCGTCAACAAATACGGTGACGTCAGCAGTTTCGGCGAGGGCACGGTTCAACGGTGCTGCATCGGCTGGGCGAAGGGCCTCGGTGGTGTGGGGGCTGCGGATGACCATTCCTCTATTCTGCCAAGGCCTGTCAAAAGTGAAAGTTTCAACAGAATTCGTTAATCCAGTGGTGACGACAGGCTCTTCCCCAAATGTCGTGAGAGGACTAGGGTGGGGTCCACTCATAAGGGGACGGAATTAACCGGAGCTCAATTATTCACTGGCTGGAGTGGTGATTCCCATGGCAATATTCAATCCATACGAGTCCGAGCGGACCCGAGTGCCCGCAGGCGATGTCAGGGAACGTGACCCGGGCCTGCCCTGGTGCTCCGAATGCGACACCGACGAGTTCCTGATGTATGAGGATTTCGTCCCGGCGCGTCGTCCCGCGGGGGGCGGTCACCTTGTTGCAGCGAGCGTCAATTACTCCTGCTCTGTCTGCGGGAGGTTTAACGGGCACGAGGTGCCGGATTCCTGGAACCCGCCCAACTGGTTCTGGTACTCCTGACGGCGCTGCACCTCCTGGCATAGCCGCACCGCCCAGTGGCCAAAAGGCGCCCGGGTCAGCCGCGGCCGACGAAGGGCATCCCGCTCGCGGTGATGAGCAACGACCCGACCGATGCAGAGGCCGGCAGTTGAGCCATCAAAAGGACCGCCCGGGCTGCCTCTGCCACGGGGAAGGTGGGCTCCGGTCGGCGGGAGCCGTCTGCTTGTAACGCGCCGCCGTTGACGCCGATGGTGTCCATGAGTTGGGTGTGGGCGTTCCCGATGTCGATTTGGCCGCAGGTGATGCCGAAGGGGCGTCCATCCAGCTCGATCGACTTGGTCAAGCCAGTAATCGCATGCTTGGTGGTTGTATAGGCGACCGACAATGGGCGGGGTGAATGAGCCGAAATGGACCCGTTGTTGATGATCCGCCCACCCGGTGGCTGCTGGCTCTTCATCAGTCGAACAGCGGCTGCGGCACACAGGAACGCGCCGGTGATATTGACCGCAACGGTGTCGGCCCACTCTGCCAGCTGAATCTCGTCAACGGCGCCCGAAGGACCGAACACGCCCGCATTATTGAAAAGTACCGACAGGGCCCCGAACTCCTGCTGGACGTAGTAAAACAGTCGGTCGACATCGTCGGGCCGGGTAACATCGGTGGACACCACATGGGCGTGGGGATGCCCGTCTGCGGTCTCCTCAAGGGCAGCTTGTCTCCGGCCCGCCAGGACGACGTCGAACCCGGCGGTGAGAAACTCTCGGGCCACGGCACGCCCAATGCCCGAGCCTGCGCCTGTCACGACTGCGGTGGGCGTACTGGGTGTTACGTCCATCTGTTTCCCCTGGGCTAGTTCTGGTGCTGTCGGTTGGTTCATTCCGCGATGCTGGCTCACCTAGTCGCCGTTGAGCCAGCTGAGCAGTTGCTCCTCCGGCCAGGTAGTGATGATGCGCTCAGCCGGAACGCCATTGGCTTCGGCCCGTTCCGCCCCGTACTGCAGGAAATCCAGCTGGCCGGGCGCATGCGCGTCGCTGTCAATGCTGAAAAGACAGCCAGCATCCAGTGCCAGGCGAATCAGTTCATCGGGGGGATCCTGGCGTTCCGGTCGGGAATTGATCTCGACGGCAACGTTGTTTTCGGCGCAGGCCGCGAAGACCTGGACGGCGTCGAACTCCGACGGCGGGCGAGTCCCCCGGGCCCCCTGCACGAGACGGCCGGTGCAGTGTCCCAGGACGTTGGTCTGTGGGTTCCGGATCCCGCCGAGCATCCGCCGGGTCATAGTGGAACGGTCAGAGCGAAGCTTGGAGTGCACGCTGGCGACGACGACGTCGAGCCGGTCCAGCAGCGCTGGCGTCTGGTCGAGGGTGCCGTCCTCAAGAATGTCGACCTCGATGCCGGCCAGCAGCCGGAACCCGGCGGCGCTGGCGTTGATCCGCTCCACAATATCGAGCTGCTCAGCGAGTCGTTCGGCGCTGAGCCCATTGGCGATAGTGAGGTTGGGTGAATGATCAGTGAGGGCCAGATACTGATGGCCGAGGGTTTGTGCGGCCTGGACCATCAGTTCGATGGGGCTACCGCCGTCGGACCAGTTGCTATGGCTATGCAGGTCGCCTCGTAGGGCGGCCCTGAGCGAGTGTCCGCCTTCCACCAGGGGCATGGCCGACTGTTCGCGGAGTTCAGCGAGGTAATCGGGGATCTCTCCGCTGACGGACTGGGAGACCACCTCGAAGGTGCGCGCCCCGATGCCCTTCATCCTTTTTAGTCGACCGTCTCTGGTCCTGGCCAGCAGCTCGTCGAAGGACAGCTCACCGAGGAGATCGGCGGCGTTCCGGAATGCCTTGATTTTGAAGGTTGGCGCTGCCTTGCGTTCGAGCCAGAAGGCAATTTCGTTAAGCGCAGCTAGGGCGTCCATGCTTCACCCTACAAATAACCCGGTATGAAGTCGCCGAAACACCGGGTCAGGCCTTCAGATTCAGTTCCGCGGCGATTGATCGGACCGCCTCGCGGAGCAGAGGGACGGCCTTCTCGGCGAATCGTTCATCGACGCGGGAGACCGGCCCGGATACTGAAATGGCGCTGGGGGTCGGCGCGTCGGGGACGGCCATGGCGAAACACCTGACGCCGAGTTCCTGCTCCTGCTCATCGACTGAGTAACCGCGCTCGCGGATGAGCTCCAGTTCGGCCAGCAACTCGTCGATGTTTTTCAGGCTCCTGTCGGTCGGCGTGGGCATGCCCGCGCGGCCGACGATGCTGCGCACCGCATCGTTGCTCAACTGCGCAAGGATGGCTTTCCCCACACCGGTGTCGTGGGTGTGGGCGCGGCGGCCCACCTCGGTGAACATGCGCATCGAGTGGGGGGAGGGCACCTGAGCGATGTAGATGACCATGTCCGAATCCAGGACTGCCATATTGGACGTCTCGCCCAGACTGTCAACCAGGTTCTTCAGCTGGGGACGGGCAAGAGCTCCGAGCTGTTTGTTGGCGCCTTCGCCCAGCCGGATTAGCCGCGGGCCCAGCGCGTAACGGCGGTTTGGTAGCTGGCGGGCATAACCCTTTGCGACCAGGGTGCGCAGCAGGCGGTGGATGGTCGGCAAGGGAAGCTCGGTCGAGGAGGAAAGTTCGCTGAGGGAGACTTCCCCGCCGGCGTCGGTGATGAGCTCGAGCAGTTCGAAGACCCGCTCGACGGACTGTACCCCGCCGCCTGCTGCTTTCTCAGCCATGTGACACTCCCAATTCTCGAGCTCCCACTGACAGGTTTGATCCGCGAGGTGGAAACTTTCTAGAGGCTATCGTACTTTCCACTCAGTGGAATCGGGAATCCAGCAAGATGAGGGCAGCCGTCAGGCGAGGACATCGCGCGTGGTGAACCGGCCGTAGGCGAGCGCGCCGAAGACCAGCACATAACCCGATTGTAGGAGGGCATTCGCGGCGAAGGAGGACCACTCGATCGGCTGCCGGAGCAGATCCGCGAAGCCAAACCAGTAGTGGCTCAGGAGCCAGGGGTGCAAGAGTTCCAGCTGGGGAAGCTGACCCACCACTTGGGAGACGACCGAGATGACCACCGTCGCGGCCATCGCGCCGACCGGCACATCTGTGAGGGTCGAGATGAACAGGCCGACGGCGCAGAGCCCGGTAAGCGACACGGTGACGTAGGCGCAGATCAACGCCGACCGCAGCAGAGACTCGCCGATGCTCACGGTGTCACCGGACAGGAGGGTCACCGGCCCCACTGGGAACAGGACAGCGCCAATCAGTGTTCCGGCCAGGACGACGGCGAGTGTCGCTGCCAGGCAGAACACCACAGCACCGGCGAATTTCACGGCGAGCAGCCGGCCCCGACCCACGGGTGCCACCAGGAGGTAGCGTAGCGTTCCGGTGCTGGCTTCGCCGGCGATGGTATCGCCAGCCACTACCCCGACAGTGAGCGGCAGAAACAGCGGAATAGCGACAGTGATCGCTGCGACAGCCACGAACAACCCGTTCTGGGTGATCTGGTCGAGGAAGGCCGGGCCGCGCCCCGTAGGCGGACCGGAGGTCAGCCGGACAGCCACCGCAATCAGAACCGGGATGGCCGCCAGCGCAAGAAGCAGAGCCCAGGTGCGCCGTCGTCTGAACAGGATTGAAAGTTCCGAAGCCATAAACACCAGCCCCGTTGCGGGCCGCCGCCCGATGCTGTGCGCCGGATCGTTATTGGACAACGTCAAACCCTTCCCCGGTGAGCGACACAAAAAGTTCCTCAAGCCCCACCTGATCGACGGTAAAGCCCTTCACGCGTACCCCGGCGGCCACGAGAGCGGCGACGATGGTCTCGGGTGGGAAATGCTCGGGTAGCGGGGCGCCCACCGCAACATCGGAACCGCCCGGGGTGTGGTGACTGGGTGTCGGCTCTTGCGGGGTCAATCCCAGCCGGGTCAACACCTGTCGGCAGTCCGCGCCGTCGGGGGTAAGTACCTCCACCCGGGTCTGGCCGGCGGCGCGCAGCTCACTCAGCTCGCCCTGCGCCACCAGCTTGCCCGCTCGGAGGACCGCCACGTGGGAGCAGATCTGTTCCACCTCGGCCAACAGGTGACTGGAGACGAAGACCGTGGTGCCTTCAGCGGTGAGGGAATGGACCAGATGGCGCACCTCCCGGGTGCCCTGGGGATCGAGGCCGTTGGTCGGCTCGTCCAGGACGATCAGGTCCCGATGTGTCAGCAGTGCGTTGGCGATCCCTAGCCGTTGCTTCATTCCCAGAGAGTAGGCCCCCACCTTTTTGTCGGCCGCCTGTGAAAGGCCTACCCGTTCCAGTGCCTGCGCGGTGCGGGCGCGGCGGGTCGACGGGTCAACGAAGCGGTCTGCGGCGTCGAGGCGGTGCAGGTTGGCCCGCCCCGAGAGGAAAGGGTAAAACCCAGGTCCTTCCACGAGGGCTCCCACCCTGGGCAGTACCTCGGGAAGAAACCTGGGGATCTTGCGCCCGAGTACCTCCACGTCGCCCGATGTCGCGCTCGCCAGGCCTAGCAGGATACGGATCGTTGTAGTTTTGCCTGACCCATTGGGGCCGAGGAAGCCGAAAACCGACCCCCGTGGCACTGACAGGTCGATACCGTCCAGGACTGTTTGCCCACCGAATCGCTTCGAGAGCCCCCTGGTCTGAACGGCAGGGCCCTCCGGTAACGTTTCGTCGCTCACTCGTCGTCGGCAACTGCCTGGAGACGATCGGCGGGCACGGAACCCACCAGAACCCGCCCATCATCGGTGAGCAGAACGTTCAGCAGTCGGGTCTGCATCAGGCGGCCGCCGTCGACCGGTGTGCTTAGCTGATCGATCATTCCGGTCAACTCGGGGTCTCCGGTCGGGAAGTCCCCGGCGGAAAACTCCACCACGGTTCCCCAGCCGGTGCCGGTGACAGTCGGTTCGGTTGACTCGTCGGTGGCTTCGGGCTTGCCATCGCTATGATCGCGTTTGTCGTCGTGTTCGCGGTATTCGCCGTGTTCCGGAGCCTCAGTGATGGTGGCACCAGCCGGGGGCGTGAAGTCGAATATCTCGGGAGCGGGCGCCTCGAAACTGATCTCGGTGTATGCGGCACTGAACGCCGGGGTGGTTCCGCTACTGGCAGCGACGCTGACCGCGAGCGGGAGGCCCGTCTCGGCGTCGACGTCGACCGTGATCGAACCCACCAGAGTTTCGTTGCTGCGGGGGGTCATGATCAGCTGGTAGGCGGCACGGCCGGCGACCATCCGGTCGGGGCCAACTGAAACTTCGGTGGTCGGGTCGGCCTTCTCGAGGAGGAGTGTGGCGAGCTGGTCCGGGGTCTGCACCCCGGGGAGGTCAGCCGGCACTCCGTCTGCCGACTTGATTACCGAATGTACTGCGGAGTTTTCTTCGGAGTCGTAGAACCAGAGCTCATCGCCGTTGAGGATGAGGTTTCGTTCGGCCATCTCGTCCTGGATCTGGATTCGAGCCTGGGTTGGGCCGTCAAGGAAGACCCGTGCGGTGTGTGGGGCAGTGAGCATTTCCAGCATGGCGCCCTCGGCAGTCGGAACCGAACCCCCGTCGGCGCCGGGATCAGTTCCAGGGGCTGTGCTGGGCCCCATACCGCCTCCGCTCGCACCATTGATCAGGGAGAGGTCAGGCAGCCCGAGGTCGGACGTCTGCTCCACGGTGCCCGAAAGTGCATCCACCGAGTGGCCGGCAGCTAGTTCGAGTACCTCGGCGGCGGTCAGGTCCGGCAGGTCGACCGCGGCGTTAGCCGTGAGTGGGACCAGGATGACCCCGGCGCCCATGACAGCTGTCACTGCTACGGCCGGCGCCCAGTTTCGCCACTTACGGTTCATGGTCCATCTCCCTTGATCACAAGTTCCGCAACCACAACGGTTATGTTTGGACGTTACTCCGGTTTCCTGAGAGTTTGATCTGAGTTTCCCGCCCCTGTCCGCTAGGGAAGCGAACGGTCTGGCCGGGGGAAAGTGAGCGCCTAACGGCGGCGTGAACCGAAAAGGTAGCCGCCGACTGCGGCGCCGAGGGCGACCCCGCTGGTCAACAGGGCGGTGCCGATCGGCCGGATCGGGAGTCCACTGCCGAAGGGCGTGTGGACGGCACCCGGATGCGAGGCCAGAGGGGCAGGCACGAGTCCCGATCCCACCGCAATGAGGACTCCGGCCAGAAGTAGACCGGTGCCCACCCACAGCACCACCACCGGTGAGCTGGGCTTCCTCGGGTTTGTCCCAGTCATGACCCGCTGACGTTTCCCCAGCCGGAGGCCGGCGGCTGCGGCGCTGGCCATCAGCCCACCGACCAGCAGCACTTGACCGCACACGGCGAGCAGGTCGGAAAAGGAGGAGGCGTCGTCGTCGACCGCTATGACCAACTCGGAGGAATAGGCGATGCTCTGCTCGCCGACGCCGGTGGGCAGGGGCAGCGTGGTGGGGGTGGCGCCGAACAGGAGTGACACCCCACCGAGCGTCACCACAAATGAGAGCGCGACAAGCCAGACGGCCACCGGCTTTAGAGTGAAAGTGGTCATGGTGCCCGCCACCCGCGAAAGTAGCCAAGTGCCCAGGCGATAATTATCAGCCCGAGCGCAGCAAGACCCAGCCCGAAGATTTCACCAGCGGTCGGACCGGGCAGGAGCACGGAGTTTGACAGCGGCGCGTAGGCAAACCAGCCAAACTCCAGGGGCGGCCTGGTCATCGCTGCTGTAATGATCATGGCCAGCCCGACGACGGCGGCGCCCAGTCCTCCCGTGAATACCCTGTGTGTGCGGATCCAGTTCAATGTTTCCCCCATCGACGCGCCGCGGCAGCGGCGACCTGCTCCAGAGACTACGCCGTGATGGGTGCGCCCGGGAATCGTGGTGGGGAACGGCGGGATTACCTCCGGCGGATCGCGGAAGGTTGAGGACCCCGGACGATCCGGTCGCGGGGTGCTGGGTGGGGTTTGAGGTGGGCTACGGTCGGCCCACCGGCGAAATGCGGCGGGGCGCCTGCAGGATCGGCTGCAGCGCTGCAGCCAGGCGTCCCGGGAGGCCGGCCAGTTCCGTTAGGAGCGCCTCCGTGGGGCGCATCAGGTTCAACTGCCCATCGGCGGCGCCCGCGAGAATCCACCGGGCTGTTGCCCAGTGCGACGAATCGGCCTCGGTGGTCTGGTGTCGCGGATCCATGGTCGGAGCAAGCACGGTCAGGTAGAAGAAGGTGTCGAAGCGCTTGCCGTAACTGGCAGGCGTAATCCAGTTGGCCCACGGGGTCAGATCCTCGGGCGCCAACACAGCCCCCGTTTCCTCCTGCACTTCGCGCACCGCTGCGGCGAGTAACACGCCGGATGCCTCAGCCGGGGACACCTCAATCGAGCCGGGCCCCCGGCCGGAGGCAATGCTGGTCGCCGCCCAGCTCCGCGCATGATTGGCCAGGAGGTGCGCCGGGGCGGGGTGGGCGACGGCGGTGACATGGTCGACGGCGTCCACGCGGCCCCCTGGGAAGACGACAACCCCTGCAGCAAAGTCCATCGTGAGCGAGCGGTTCTGGATGAAAATCTCATCCCCACGGATCATCAGAACGCTGACGGCCAGGCGGGGAACCACCGCCGGTGCGTCGTTGTGGGATGTTCTCATGCTGCGCACTTTATCCGATATGGGGGTCGGCGCAGGGACCGGGATCGCTAGGGTAGATGCATGGTTCAATTGCACACGCCAGGTCTGGTTTCCAGCAGCGACCTCACCCGGTATCGGCTTGCCCCAAATCCGGGGCCGATGAGTCTGGAGGGCACCAACTCGTATCTCATTGCAGCCCCGGAGGGTGAAGTGCCCGGCGAAGTGCCCGGTGAAGCAGCCGGTGTCGCAGCGGCGGAGACGGGGCAACGCCCGGTTGTCGTCGTGGATCCCGGCCCGTTGGATGAGGAACACCTGGCGGCGCTGGCCGGCGCGGGGAAAGTTGAACTGGTCCTGATTACCCATCGGCACCGCGACCACACCGAAGCCAGCGAACGCTTCCATCAGCTGACCGGTGCGCCGGTACGGGCAATGGATCCTGACCACTGCCACGGGGGAGCTCAGCTGGTCGACGGTGAAGAAATTTTCGCGGCGGGGGTGGCCATCCGGGTTATCGCCACCCCCGGGCACACCTCTGACTCGGTCTGTTTTCTCCTGCCCGACGACGGCGCTACCGGTTCAGTCCTGACGGGCGACACAATCCTGGGCCGCGGCACCACCATCATCGACTACCCCGATGGCCGGCTGGGTCCTTACCTGGACTCGCTGGCGAAGCTCAGCGCGCTCGGACCGGCCAGGGTCCTTCCCGCCCACGGCCCGATCCTCCCGGATCTGACAGCCATCTCACGCCACTATTTACGGCACCGGGGCGAACGGTTGGATCAAATCCGCGCTGCGCTCGCGGATATTGGTGCTGGCGCAACGGTACAGAACGTTACCGACGTGGTCTACGCCGACGTCGACGGGTCAGTCCGGCGGGCAGCCGAGGCATCGGTGGCAGCTCAGCTGGATTACCTGGGCGTCCCCGGCCAGACCACCGAGCCGGGGTGAAACCGACTTCGAACGGCAAGACCAGCGCGATCCGCCCACCACCCCGGTCAGGAGTGACAGCGGGCAGCGCTAACTTCGCCGAAGTAGCCCCTGACGCGCCGCGAAGAACACCACTTTTACGATCAGGATCAACAACCCCAAACCGGTGATCATCTGGATGGTCACCGCGACCCGCGCGAGAGTGTCGATGGGCACGACGTCGCCGAAACCGACGGTCGCAAATGTAGCTGTGGTGAGGTATAGCGCGTCCACCCGGCTCAGGGGCTCGCTGAATGACTGCGGATCCGTCACAGAAATGGACACGTAGAGCAGGGCGAACAGGCAGAGGAAGAGGGCAACACTCTGGACAACCGCCTCGGCGGCACGCACCTGGGGGACCCCGGAGGTGAGGACCAGCTGGATCTGAAGGGCCATGGCGATCAGGAAAATGAGCAACAGCGCGATGAGCCGTATCCAGGCGGCTGCCGCAGTGCCTGATGCGAATCCGGAAACGGGGAACTGGAAGTAGACGGCAAGTATCACTGCGAGAGTCACGATCGAACGGATCACGGCAACGACAACGACCCGGCGTCGTCGTCGTTGATCGAGTTCAAGAAAGGACGCCGGCCGGTTTTTGCTGTTCCGCCTGTCTGGTGTCATCGAGGTTGGGTGCCCGCTCCAGGTGAGCGGCCTGTGCTGAAGGGCAGATCGACCAGGATGCTCTCCTTGAGCCGTTGGAACTCGGCTTCAGAAATTGCGTTGTCATCCAACAGGGCCTTCGCGGTCTTGATCTGGTTCACGGCCGTCGCCTCTTCGTTGCCCGCGGTGGCTGCTGCTGCGGGGCGAGAAGACTCAATCATTCCGTAGCTGCGCAGGGCCATCGCCTGTCCGTGGGCTACGAGGTAGGCCAATGCTGTGAAGAAGGGAAGGAAGATGAGGAGAAGAACCCAGACGAACTTGACCCATCTACCCATTTCCGGGCTGCGGAAGATGTCGGCCAGTACAAAGAAGAGGAGCGACAAATAGGACACGAGCAGGAAAAAGACCAGCGTTGCCCAAAAGAAGTCCCAGAAGTTGATGCTCACAGAGCACCTCCTAGGGTCGGGTGCTACGACTAGTTGTCGTAGCGCGGGGTAAGGGATTTACGCGCGCCGTTGAGCACAACGGCGGAACTGGCTGGTGTGCTGGCGGTTGCCGGCAACAGCCCAAGGTCCTGGGCAATGGCGATCGCTTCCCGGCGGGAAGTCGCCCCCAGCTTCCGGTAAATGCCCCGGACATGTGTCTTTACGGTGTTTGTTGAGATAAACAGCCGCTCCGCGATCTCGTCGACGGTCGCGAAGGTGGGCAGCAGGGTGAGGAGATCCAATTCACGATGGGTGAGGGGCGGGTAGAACGAGCTTTGCCCGTTACCCCGGAAACGGGTGATGCGTGCGATGATGTGGCCGAACGCGGGAAAGTAGAGTTGTTCATGAACCACAGCAGCTCGGACTTCGGCCCCGGCAAACGCGAACGCGCGTAGCGTGCCGCTTTTGGCCCCCAATTGAAGAGCCTCCCCCAACGCGGTTCGAGCCTCGTAGGTCCGGTCCTCTTCGAGCGCTATGCGGCAGGTCAGAGCCCACGCGGTCAGAATGGAGCACCGGCTTTGGCTTTCAACGTAGCCAGCGGTGACTGCTGACAGGAGCTTCCGGGCGGCATTCAGATGCCCGGCGGCGAGGAGCTCCCACGCGGAGATGGTGTGCAGTTCTCCGCTCACCCCTTGATGCTGCCTGAGTTCCGACTTGAGCGTCTCCAATGCGTCGCCGTGTCTCAGCTGGAGCAGCATTGACGCCGTTTGGAGGGAGCAAATAGCGAGGTCTGGTGGGAACGCACCGTGGATAAGGTCGTGCCGCACCCGGTTTAACAGCCCGGCAGCAGCCTCATGCCGGTTGCTCCCGCTTTGAAATTGCAGGATCAGGGATAGCTTTGAGTTCGAACGGGCGATTACTGGGACGGCCGAATCGGCCCGTCTGACGTAGGCGTTGTGGAGCCGGGCCGACGAATCGTCCAAGGCGTGATAGGCGCACCACGCGGCGATCAGGTGCGCCGGCCTCAGGCTGGGGCCGTAGCGTAGTTCGGTTTCACCGGCGCGCCGGATAGCCCAGGTGGCTTCTGCCCGGGCCAGCCTGAATTCTTCACGGGAGACATGGACAGCGGCAGCAACCGATCGGGCATCAACCAGAGCCGTCAGGTTCCCGCGGTTACGGGCAAGCCGGGATGCCTGCAGTGATAGGGCCAGTGCGTCTTCAAACCGCCCCACCCCGACCATCGCTGCGGCCAGGACATTCGTCAGGTACAGGTCGAGGTCGTCGAGGGGAGGTTGTTCAACGACCTTTTCAAGCAAGTCCACAGCGTCCGTGAATGAGCCTCGCGACATATCCAACTGAGCCTGGAGAGCGGTTGCCAGCAGCACAAATGCCGCCGGTAGGTGCTGCCCAGCGCCGCTGCGTTTGAGGCGATCGAGGCCTTCAGAGGCTACGGTCGGGTCGCCCGCCCGTAACGCGATCACCCCTTCCAGGAGCGTCAGCTCCTGGAAGGGGTGACGCTTTTGGCTGGCGGATATTTCGAGAATCAGGTTGGCTTCGCCGCCCCACAGGAGTTCAAGACCAGAGGTGGCCACGGTGGTTCGCAATACATCGGGGTTTCCTGACTGCACCGCATGAACCAGAGCCTCCGCGTGTCGTCCCTGCTCCGGTAACCAGGCGGCCATCCGGGCGTGGGCGGCAGCCAGGGAATCTGTAGGATTCGCCGCAGCGTGAGCGTCGAGGAAGCGCTGCAGCAACCGGTGGCATCGAAAATGTCTGACCGTCAATGGCTCGCTACTGACGTCCATGATCAGACCCGTTTCGGCGCGGAGGCGTTCGAGGACCTGCGCGCCATTGGTTCGGCCCAGAACATGGTTGAGATCCTCGACAGTCCAGGTGGCAAGCGTCGACACGGAGAGCAGTAGTTGTTGCAGTTCGGGCCTGTAGGAGTCGAAGAGAGGCCGCATAAGCTGGCGATGCAAAGGGTCTGAGGTCGCATCCGGTGGGTTCTGGGAACTGACCGACTCTGCGTGGCGGGACGCCAGTCTGGTCGCCGCAGGCCACCCCTCGGTCAGATCAAGTAAGCGGTCAACGTCCAGGGGGGAACCCCTCACCAGCCGAACCAACTCACGTCTGGTGAAGGCGAGCGATCCGCCGTCGACCTCGATGAGAGCGTCGTCAAGATTGACCTGATACAACGCACTGAGCCTCGGTAGGGATCGACCGATCAGAATGAAGCGCACGTTCGATGCGGAGCGCAGAACAAAATAGTCGAGGTCCTGAAGGACCCGACGATCCCTCAGCGCGTGGCAGTCATCCAGGACGAAAATAACCTGTCCCTTCACCTCAGCGATGATCGTGATGATGCTGTCGATGGATGCGTTGTCCCCGGATGTCTCCGGCGCTGGGTGTCTGCGCAGGCGGCCATCCCCCAGCGTGGGAATTGCCAGCTCGATGGCACTCACCACCAGGGACCAGAACCGCGCGGGTTGGTCGTCGGCCGGGTCGATGGTGAGCCAGACGACGGGGCGGCCCTGAGCTTTCCGCCTGGAAACCCACTAAACAGCGAGCGTCGTTTTGCCATAGCCCATGCCACCGGTGATCGAGGCAAGTCGGGAGCCGGGCTGAAGCACGGCGTCCACCGCCTGCAAGAGACGTGGACGCAGCAAAGCAGACTGGTCCGGCCGTGGCGGCCTGACCTTTGTCGCGGCAACTGCTCCATATGTGACCATGGATCAACACGTCCTCACGATGGACTATCGGGCGGTCTCATGCATCTTTTGCAGCAGAACCCGTCAGCTGATACCAATCGTGGGAGTTCCTGGCTTTGAGCACAAGACCCGAGAGGCGTGGTCGGTCGCCGAAAAGGTGTTGCGGAGCGCATCCGCTGCTTCCCAGCCCAGGTTAGGTCCGAGGAGCACCATCCTGGTCCCGGCGAAGGCTTCACTGACCCGGTCGACGATTGCCCCACTCGTCAGCAGGAAGAGTGCCGAGGTGCCAGTGGTGACCATCTAACTGTGTCGTTCGGGACGTGGTTGGCAGATCACCCGGACCGGGTGATTTCAGTTCGTGTGGTTTGTGGAAAATTGAGCTTTGAACCTGAGCGTAGGTGTTGAAGAGGAGCCACATGCGAGTCGGCCCAGTCGAAGTGATCATCTGCACGTTTCCCAGCCCGGAGATTGACCAGAGTGTTGCTTTCTCATTGAGCGAGGCAGTTGAGTCGGGGGCAGTCGCCCTCCTCGACGTAGTAGTCGTTGCCAGGGATGGGCTGGGCACGCTCAACGTCAGGGATCTGGGGGACGATCTGCCGGCGGCCTGGTCGCGATTGATTGTCGATCCGCGGCCACTGACGTTGCTCAGCGAAACCGACATTGAGGTGGTGGCGGAGTCAGTCGGTGACAACGAGTCCTCGGTGATCGTCACGCTGGAGCATCGGTGGGCTCGGCGCCTGTCTGAAGACGTGCGGGCCGCGGGCGGGACAACCGCGCTGCACGTCCACATTCCGCACGACACAGTGGTCGACGCTTTTCAGGCCGATGGTGTCGCTGCAAGCTAATCGACTCATCCCAAAATCCGTTCGAAGGACACGAAATGCCATTCGGCAGACAGGGCAGACCGGGCCTCCTTGGATCCGTGGCCCAAACAGCAGTCATCTCAGGCACAGCACAGATGACCGCCGCGGCTATCAACCATCGGATGCATGACCGACAGGTTCGCCCCCATCCGGCGTCGAGTCCGCCACCGCCGATGACAGGCGGAGATCAGTTGGTTGACCAACTGGCCCGGCTCGCCAACCTTCACTCGGCCGGGGTGCTGACCGCCGCGGAATTCGCGGCCGCGAAATCCAGATTGCTGGCCTAGCCGGAGCGCGGCCATGCCCAGGAAACGTTGGGTCACGTCAGTGATCCTGGTAGTCCTCACCGCCGGACTGGTCTTCGCCACGGTTCCGGCTCTATACCTGCGCACCCAGATTCTTGCCACCGATCGATATGTGGCAACAGTCGCTCCGCTGGCGGCCGACCCAGCGATTCAGGCAGAGGTGGCCGAACACGTGACCGAGCGAATTGTTGCGTCAATTGATGTTGAGGGACGCGCCCGGGATGCATTGACCGAGCTGGCCCGGTCGGCACCGTTGGCAGAATCCCTGATCGCGGACCTGGTGCCGGTGATCATTGAACAAACCCACGCCAGAATTGAGGCTGTCGCTTCCCGGGTGGTCACCGCCCCGGAGTTTCAGGTCCTGTGGATCGCGGCGAACCGCGAGGCGCACCAGCGGCTCATTGGTCTGATCACGGGCGAACCCACCGGTGCGGCCCGCCTCGACGAGAGCGGTGCTGTAACTATTTCCACCGGGGAGATCATCGTGCAGGTCAAGGAGCGGCTGATCCGAGAAGATGTGACGATCGCGGCAAGAATTCCAGAGATCGACGCCGAGGTCACCCTTTTCCAGTCGCCAGAGCTGGTCCGGGCTGGGCGAACGATCAATGTCCTTGACCGTGGTGCAGTGACCCTGACATGGCTCGCCGCGCTAGGGTCAGTCGCTGCGATCGCGGTGGCACCCACCGGCTCGAGGCTGCGAGCGATTGGGACGCTGGGCTTTGGGACTGCGCTTGCCATGGCACTGCTAGCGGTCGCAGTGGGACTGGGGCGGGCGTATTACCTCAACGCGATCCCGTCCGACCGGATTACCCCAGCGGCAGCGCAGAGTCTCATCGATCGTCTACTTGCCCCACTGCAGGTCAGCTTGAGGAGCGTCTTCGTGGTTGCGTTGCTGACCATGCTGGTTGCGTTCCTGGTGAGACGGTCCAGTGTGGCTGTGGGGCAGCGGCGCGGCAATACCCCGGATGCCGGATACGCCCGCGGCGACAGCGACCCAGAGCCCTGGCAGCACAGCCTGGGGCGGCACAAACGTGCGGCCCAAGCCGCCGTCATCGTCGTCGCAATGGTCGTGTTGGTGCTGTGGCAGCAGCCGACGGCGGCCGTTGTACTGTGGACGACGGTTACTGCTGGGCTGGCCCTGGTGGCGGTCGAACTGCTGCCGCGGTTCATGACTGCTCAGTAGTCGACCCTCGCGGCCAGGGTACGCCAGGCGGCAAACGGAGCCGAGGCTGGGAGTTCCGCTTCCGCGAGTGGGGCCACCTGCCGTACCGGCATCGACCGTTCTTCATCCGGGGTGTTGAAGTAGTCGTAGAAGACCGCGTCATCAAAGCCGGCTTTCTCCGCGTCGAACCGGTCGGCCGCGTAAACCACCGATTCGACTCGCGCCCAGAGCGCGGCGGAGACGCAAAGTGGGCAGGGCTCGCAGCTCGTGTAGAGCGTGCTTCCAGAGAGTTCGAAGGTTTCCAGTGCGGTGCAGGCGTTGCGGATGGCCATCACTTCGGCATGCGCGGTCGGGTCATTGGACGCGGTGACACGATTGACGCCCGCGAAGCTACGACCATCGCTGGTGACGATTAGCGCCCCGAATGGACCGCCGTCGTTGTGGACATTTGCGACCGCCAACGCGACGGTCTCGTCGAGGAACCGCGCTTCGTCTTCAGTGTTCACAGGTGTTGTCTCCCGGGTGGGCAGCCGCCGTCGAGCCCTGGCCGGGGAATCCTCCCGGCGGGCGCTTCCGGGCAACTGCGGGTCATCAATGTGCAGGTCCACCTGGTAGATAGCTATCCCAGCCGGGACGCCCGCCGTTGGTTTCGTTCGAACTGTAGCACCGCGCTTTCCGTGGCCGAAAGGGCGCCCTGCTGCGAAGGCATCCCTCCTACTGACGTTTCGTCAACCACTAGCGTGGGCGAGGGTCCCTTCAGGAGCTGACGACGGGCCGCTTCCGAAGTTTTCCGGGTCGCTCCCCCGCCCGGATAGGGTAGAAGCTCTGGCTAATGGGGGAGCGTGGATGTCCGCGGGGGGAAGCAACAGGTCCGGAATAGCGGATACGGCTGAAAGTATCTCGGACGGGTTGGCATTGGACGTCACCGCTCGTTTTGGGTTTGCGGTGCTCGGGGTGGTGCACATCCTGATCGGGGTCATCGCATTGCAGGTCGCGTCCGGTGGGGACGGGCAGGCGGAGCCCACGGGGGCGCTGGAGCAGTTGGCTTCAGGATCTGCTGGACCGTGGACCATGTGGGCGTGTGCGATTGGTTGTTTGGGGCTTGCCCTGTGGCAGCTCAGCGAGTCCACCCTGCGGTATCGGCGGAAGCCAGTGGGGAAGCGGCTTGAGAAAGCCGTCTCGTCGGGGTCCCTGGCCGTCACCTACGGGATCATGGCGGTGACCATGGCACGATTCGCACTGGGCGATGGCCCGGACTCGAGTGAGTTCACCAGGGATTTCACCAGGACGATGATGGCCTACCCGCTGGGATCCTTCATCGTGCTCGTGGTGGGCGGCACGGTGCTAGGGATTGGCGTCTACTTCATCGTCAAAGGGCTGCGTCGAACGTTCAGACCCGAACTGGAGCACTTTGTTGATTTGCGGCGGGGTGCCGTGGTCGACGCACTGGGGGTGCTGGGCCACGTCGCGAAGGGGGTGGCGCTCATCCTCATGGGATTGCTCTTTGTGGTTGCTGCCATCACCAACCAACCGTCCCAATCGACGGGTCTGGATGGGAGCCTCAAGGCGCTCCAGGACCACCCGTTTGGGAATGGGATCCTGATCGCCATCGCTGTGGGGCTGATCTTCTACGGCGCTTTCGCCATCATCCGTGCCAGGTTCGGCCGGATGTAGCACTTTTCACCTGGCCTAGAACTGGATGCCCCGGGACAGCCCGCCGTCGACCAGGATGTTGGCTCCAGTGGTTCGGCTGGACCGCGGACTGGCAACGAATACCACGGTATCGGCAACTTCTTGCGGCGTGCCCATCCGGTGTGTTGGGTTCAGTCCCATCGCCATGCTGAACAGCTCGGGGTCGCCTTGTTCGATGTTCTGCCACACGCCGCCCTCGTGAAAGGTATTGCCGGGGGAGACCGTGTTGGCGCGGATGCCTTGCTCGGCCAGTTGAAAAGCCAGCCCTGCCATGTAGGCGATGAGAGCCGACTTGACGGTCCCGTAGGGCCCGGAGGCGAAGTCCACTTCCCGTCCGGAGACGCTGGAGATGGCAATGATTGACGCAGCGCTGCTCTGCTGCAGGTGGGGCAGCGCCGCCTTGACCAGCCTGACCGTACCCATGAGGTCTACCCTGAGGGATGCTTCCCAGTTTTCGTCAGTGTCGGGGATGGCGAGGGCGCTCACGTTACTGACCACTATGTCGATCCCGCCGAACATCGACGCTGAATCACCGACCCATCGTGCCACCGCGGCGGCGTCGCCCATGTCCATCGCCGTACCAGAGATGCGACCGCGGCTGCCAACCAGTGCGGCTTCACTAGCTTCGATCTCGGCGGGGTTCCGAGCGCAGAACCCCACGTTGGCACCCTCTGCCGCGAAGGATTCGACGATTGCCCGGCCAATACCTTTAGTACCGCCGGTTACCAGTGCGGTCAGTCCAGCCAATTGCAGGTCCATGGTCTCTCCTAGAGGTTCTTGCTGCGGTGACGCAGGTCATCGTGTAATCCGTCAAAAGCATGCACTCGGGGGAATAGCTTCTTTGCGGCCTTCACCACCACGCTGTAATTGGCATCGACGGCGTTGGCGATGGGCGCCAGCGCCGTCTGGGTGAGTAACTGGTAAGCGTCCATCTGATGCAGTCCGAAGAGCTCCTCAAACCACCTCACCATCTCCACCTGACCGATTCGCCAGGAGTCTTCCATGGGTCGTGAAGAACCAACGGCCATCCAGTGACTGTCGCTTTCGAGCCGAGGCCAGGCCGGAGCTCCACCCTTTATAAGCTCGACGATAATGGTTGAATTCATCGCTCCCTCCACGGCCGTTCCGCATGCTTCGCCCTCGCCCTGCCGGTAATGGCCATCTCCAATGGAGAACAAGGCTCCCTCGACGTTCACCCCTAAATAGACCGTGGTTCCGGCTTTGACTTCGGGGGAATCCATGTTGCCGCCGAAACGCTCCGGGACCAGCGATGACCGCACTTCGCCGCCGGGCGGAGCGACCCCAATGGTGCCAAGCATTGGTTCGAGAGGCAGCGCGACCTCGAATTCGGTATGCCGGGCTTGGAATCCAACGGTCTGCCGCGCAGTGTCAACGTGGTAGATCCAGGTGGTATCCGGGAGCGGTTCCTGCAGTAGAGCAGTGCGATCGGTGCTGGTGAGTCCGCCGAAGAAGGGAATGGTGGCCGATGCACCCCAGGAACGGGCGGGCGTCAGGTCCACAATATGAATGGCTAGAGTGTCTCCGGGTTCCGCGCCAGCTACGTAAAACGGTCCGGTTTGGGGGTTCACAAACCGGAGGTCCACCTTCTCACTGGACAGATCATCGACGCTGGTCAGGGCGTGGTTGAAGGCGTCCTCAGACCACAGCTTCAATACCGTTCCGGGCTGGATCGTCATGACTGGCGCTGCGCCGCCGAACGTGTAGACGAGCTGATCTCGGGCTGGAGTGTATTCAACGGCATCCATTACTGGATGCTATGCCGGTGGTTGGGCACTGACAAGGGTGCGGCACCGTCAAGGATGCGTAGCAGCCCGCCCCCATCCCGATCCGTGGGTGTCAGACTCAGGTACGCCGGTTCCTTGAACTAGGGCCGGCCCTGCGCAGCTCCGGTATGAAGGAGGTCAAATTCTTCAACCACGCCATCTGGGACAGCCCGGGGCTGGCGGCGTCGAAACGGTGAAATCCCACTGGGCGCAGCACGTGCTCCCGCACCTCTGGCCCCGCCCAGGATCAAGTGAACTCGACCTAGGACTCGATCGCTCGATGGTGCGGGCGCTCGGTAGTGGGGCCGTGGGGCCGCGTGGTCTGCCTGGCTTGGTGGGAGGCTGGCCGGAGGGATCAGCTCGTCGTCGTGGCCGTTCGGGAGCTGACCCATGCTGCCGCGCCCTCCACCTCCGAGGCGTGTACCCCGTGCCCGCCCTCGCGGACGCTCTGGTGAACGTCGGCGCCGGCGGCGTCGAGCACCGACTTCAGCTGCATCACGCTGGTTAGTGGCGCCATCGCATCCGCCTCCCCGTTGAAGAGGGCGACGGCGGTGCCCGCCAGGCCGCCGTCGACCGTCCGGTCACCCAACGGGTACATGCCGGAGAAGGCGACGACGTCAGTCAGCACCTCGGGGTGCAGCAGCACCGTAGCGAGCGCGATATTCGCGCCGTTCGAGAACCCGACGGCGATGATCTTCCGGCCCCCAAGGCCGTGATGTTCCCGCGCCCAACCGATGAAGTCGGTAAGCTCGCCCGCGCGCCGGACGACGTCGTCGACGTCGAACTGGCCTTCGCCGAACCGCCGGAACCACCGGTTCATGCCCTGTTCCTGCACCGGGCCACGAGGGGAAAGATAGCCGGCGCCGGGTGCGAGGCGTTCGGCGAGCGGCAGGAGGTCGTGCTCAGTCCCACCTGTGCCGTGGAGCAACAGCAGGACCGGGCTAGCCGGGGTTCCTGCGTGATACAGGTGCGGCCAGTTCTCAACGTTGGTCATCTCGATTCCTAACTCAGGAAAGTAGCGATTGACGGATTGTTCTCCGCTGGCACGTCGATCTTCGCGACCGCGTTGGAGATGGCGTCACGGTTCGGCTCGAGCCATGGTGGCAGCTTCAGGGAGCGGCCCAGTTCGAGCAGCGGCTCGTCGATGTCGAAGCCTGGGGTGTCGGTGGCGATTTCCAGGAGGGTTCCGCCGGGCTCCCGGAAGTAGATCGAGGTGAAGTACTGGCGGTCGAGGATGGCTGTCACGGCGTACCCGCGGTCGGCCAGGTCCTGGCGCCAGAGCTCCTGAGTGGCCTGGTCGGGCACCCGGAAGGCGATATGGTGCACGGTGCCGCCGGCTACGAGGCCACGCTCGCCGCGGCGGTCGGTGACGATGTCAACAACTGTTCCGGGCTCGCCATTGTGTGTGCTGAGCCGGTACCTGCCATCGGTCTCGCTGAGGATGTTCATGCCGAGGTCGCGGGTGAACGTTTCGAGGCTGGCGGTGGGGTCCTCGACGGTGAGCACTGAGGAGTGCTGCCCGCGGACCGCGTATTCGGCTGGCACCGAGGCGGAGTCCCAGGGGTTGCGGGGGTCAGAGAGCGACGATGCCACGAGGTCAATCTGCAGGCCGTCAGGGTCACGCAGTGACAGGCGTTCTTCCTCGGAGGAGGCGCGAGCAATCACCGAGTCGACCCCGATAGCTTTGAAGTGGTCCTGCCACCAGCCGAGGCTGCCCTGCGGGACAGAGAATGCAGTGGTGGTGGACTGTCCACTGCCGACCTTGCCGCTGCGAATGCCCTGCCAGGGGAAGAAGGTGAGGAGGGAGCCGGGATTGCCCGCTTCGTCCCCGTAGTAGAGGTGGTAGGTGCCGGGATCATCGAAATTCACTGTCTTCTTCACGAGCCGCAGGCCTAGACCCTTGATGTAGAAGTCGATGTTCTTCTGGGGGTCACCAGCAATTGCGGTGACGTGGTGGAGCCCTTCGGTCTGTGCGGTCACAACTTCCTCCTCGATAGATCCAGCGCTCGACGCCGGTATGTAGATGCAAACGCATGGACCCACGGGTTTGTTCCCGGGGTGTAGATGGGGGGAACTGGTTGACGCACTTCCGTGATCCTCCTAGCATTTCGCAAGGCGAAGAATACTTCCGAGATGCGGAATCACCGATGAGAGAATCCATATGACGTACACCGTGAACTGTTCAATCCTCTTCACCGAGCTGCCGCTATGGGACAGGCCAGCTGCCGCGAAGGCCGCCGGCTTCGATGCGGTCGAGTTTTGGTGGCCATTCCCCACTTCAACGCCCACCGCAGCCGAAGTTCAAGACTTCGAAGACGCCATCACGAATGCGGGAGTCCAGCTGACGGGCTTGAACTTTAATGGCGGTGATATGCCGGGCGGGGATCGAGGTCTGGTCTCATGGCCGGCCCGCAGCGAGGAATTCCGAGCCAACGTTCCGGTCGTCGTCGGTATTGGCGAGCGGCTGGGTTGTAAGCACTTCAACGCCCTGTACGGGAACCGGGTGGAGGGCGTGAGCGCGCAGGAACAGGACACGCTGGCCGTCGACAATCTGGTCCTGGCCGCCAACGCTGTCGCAGCAATTGGCGGGACGGTCCTCCTGGAGCCAATCAGCGGTGCAGACCGTTACCCACTCAAGACCGCCCAGGACGCGCTCAGCGTCATCGCCAATGTCCACGCCCACGGCGCCACCAACATCAAACTGCTCGCTGATTTCTACCACCTGTCAGTGAATGGCGACGACGTCGGCGGAGTCATCGAAGCACACGCCGAGGACTTTGGACATATCCAGATCGCCGATGCACCAGGGCGCGGCGCACCCGGCAGCGGTGACCTTCCGCTTGCCGACTGGATCGATCGCAGTCGAACCCTCGGATATCAGGGCCCGATCGGCCTCGAATACAAGAGCCCCCCGGAGCAGGCGTTCACCTGGCTTGGCCGGCAGCTGTCAGGTGAAAGCCGCATCGGTTGACCGCTTGCGTCGACGTGACGACTGGCAGGAACACTCCTTCACAGGATGTAGAACACCAACGGCCACCATTGGACACCCTCGGCAATCCGTTCGGTGGTGGCGTTTCACCTGCTGCACCGGGCTGTCCCGAGGCCGCAGCCGGCCCACCAATGATCTAATGGCGGTATGCGCATAGTGATTGCACCGGACAAGTTCAAGGGTTCACTCTCCGCCCCCGAGGTCGCCGAGGCAGTGGCCGCGGGGCTGCGCGGCGCGCTGGGACCCGATTCGATCCTCAACATTGAGCAGGTGCCAGCGGCCGACGGCGGCGAAGGGACTCTCGATGCGGCCGCCGCCGCCGGATTTTCCCTCCTGATCACCACGGTCACCGGCCCCACGGGTGAGCCGCTGGAAGCGCCGATTGCGATCCGCGGTTCGCAGGCAGTGATTGAAATGGCCCTCGCGTCGGGCCTGGCCGTATTGCCGAACAGCACGCTCGATGCGGGCGGCGCCACCAGCCGAGGCACCGGTGACCTCATTCGCTTCGCGCTCGACCACGGCTGCACCGACATCGTGCTCGGGGTGGGCGGCAGCGCCAGCACCGACGGCGGGGCGGGCCTGCTGGCCGGACTGGGCGCACGATTGCTCGACGACGACGGCGGTGACCTTCCGCCCGGTGGTGCAGCGCTCGTCCACCTCGCATCAATCGACCTGACTGGTCTTGACCAACGCCTGTCGACAGCTTCGATCACTCTCGCCTCCGACGTCGACAACCCACTCCTGGGCCCCAACGGCGCCGCTGCAGTGTTCGGCCCGCAAAAGGGCGCCACCGCCAGTGATGTCGAGAATCTCGATACCGCCCTCGGACGGTTCGTGAGCGTTCTGGCGACAGTAGCCGGCCCCGCGATCGATGAGGCGGCCACCGCGCCGGGTGCCGGTGCCGCCGGTGGGGTGGGGTTCGCTGCGCTCGCCGTGTTGAACGCGCGGCGACGGCCGGGCATCGACGTCGTCCTGGAGTTGACGGGCCTGGCCGAGAAGCTGCGCGACGCAGACCTGGTGATCACGGGAGAGGGCAGCCTCGATGAACAGAGCCTGGGCGGAAAGACCCCCATGGGAGTGGCGACCGCAGCGGCGGTGGCGAACGTCAGGGCTATCGCCGTCTGCGGGCGCACCGTCCTGACGCCCGACCAGTTATCCACGGCCGGGTTTGAGCGCACCTTCGCGCTGACGGACCGGGAACCCGACGTCGAGCTGTGTATTGCCAACGCTGCCAGTCTGCTGGAGGAAGTGGGCAAGGAGATCGCTGCTTATGTTGGTCTTACCCAGCAGTGCGCCCGCTAGGCCAAGCCACCAATGTTCAGGGCAACTCACCTAACTGCTGACCATGTCTACCAGCATCTGAGCGCTTAGGCCGGGGATTGGGGCTGGTTTTGTTCGTAGTGTTTGGGTCAGCTTCGGTGCTGCGGTGGATTATGGCTCCGACCGTTCAGTAGTGTTCATATATGGCCTCCTTAAGAAACAGCCGCGCAGCTGCGCTCCCCGCCAAGCTCTCCCGTTCCTGGCTCCTTGCCTCCGCGGCGTCTGAGGCCAACTTCGCGCCTGCCCTCACCTCCGAGGCGGACTCCGTAGTGTTCGACATGGAAGACGCCGTTCCCGCC
>NZ_ASZW01000073.1:55870-57648 GCF_000468215.1 Arthrobacter sp. CAL618
GCGGGAGCGGGTGGTGGAGGCACTCTCCACCGGGATGACGGCCTGGGTGCGAGTCAACGGCATCGAAACCGATTTCTGGGCCGACGACCTCGCGGCACTCTCCAAGGCTCCCGGACTACGCGGGGTCATGCTGGCCATGACGGAGAAGCCCGAGCAGGTCACCCACACCGCCATGCGACTTCAGGCGGGCACTCCGGTGCTGGCCCTGATCGAGTCGGCGCTGGGTATTGAGAACGCCACATCGATTGCCAGCGCACCGGGCACGTTCCGACTCGCGTTTGGCGTCGGTGACTTCCGGCGAGATACCGGAGCCTCCGACGAGCCGATGGCCTTGGCCTACGCCCGCGCCAAACTGGTGGTTGCTTCGCGGGTGGGTCAGCTGCCCGGCCCTATCGATGGTCCAACCGTTGGAGCGCTGGGGGACACCCTGCTGGAGGCCTGCAAGGTGACCGCCTCGATGGGCATGACCGGCAAGCTCTGCCTGCTACCTGACGCCACCGACACCATCAACAAGGGTCTCTCGCCGAGCGAGTCCGAGATTATGTGGGCGCATGAACTTCTCGTTGCGCATGAGGCTGGGGCCGTCGTCGGTGACGGATCCTATCTTCCCCGTCTGGCCCGAGCCCAGAAAATCTCTTCACTGGCCGATTCCTACGGACTGTGGAACGCCTAAACACCCACCTCGGACATAGAAACTGCCCTGCCCGTCAGGTCCGCCGCTAGCGGCAGATCTGACCCGCAGGGCAGTTTTTATGTGTCGGGCTATTGGTGCCGGTATTTGTTGACCATGGGGCAGTCGAAGGGGTCGCGTGCGGCGAGGCCTACCCGGTTGAGGTAGGACACTACTGCGCCGTAGGAGGCTGCGACGCCGACCTCGGTGTAGGGGACTTTGAGGCGTTCGCAATGCTCGCGGACGATCAGGGCGGCCTTGCGCAGGTGTGGGCGGGGCATGTCCGGGAACAGGTGGTGCTCGATCTGGAAGTTCAGGCCGCCGAAGGCGTTGTTGACGAAGTTGCCGCCGCGAATGTTGCGTGAGGTGAGGACCTGTTTCTGGAAGAAGTCCAGTTTGCTGTTCTTGGGGATGATCGGCATGCCCTTGTGGTTGGGGGCGAAGGAGGCTCCCATGTAGATGCCGAACACGGCCATCTGAACGCCGATGAAGGCAAACGCCATGCCGACGGGCAGGAACCAGAACAGGACGCCGAGATAGGCGCCGAACCGGATCGCGAGGAGAGCCAGTTCGATCCAGCGGCCCTGGACAGCCCCCGGCCGGAACAGGGTGCCGATCGACTTGGCGTGCAGGTTCAAACCTTCGAAGGTCAGCAGCGGGAAGAAGAGGTAGCCCTGGCGGCGGGTGATCCAGGCGTGGAGTCCCTTGGCTTTGGCTGCGTCTTCCTCAATGAAGGAAATGGTATCGATCTCAATGTCCGGGTCCTTGCCCACCACGTTGGGGTCGTTGTGATGGCGGGTGTGTTTATTCATCCACCACTGGTAGCTGATGCCGACGACGCCGGCGGCCAGGATCCGTCCGGACCAGTCGTTGGCCCCGCGGGTCTTGAAAATCTGCCGGTGGGAGGCCTCGTGGGCCAGGAACGCGATCTGCGTGAAGACGACGCCGAGCACGGCGGCGATCAATAACTGGAACCAGGTATCGCCCAGCAGGGCGAAACCGGTCCAGGCGGCACCCATGGTCAACGCCAGTGCAGCGAAGACGGAAACGTAAAAGCGGCGGCGACGGTTCAGCAGACCTTCTTTGCGTACCTGCTTCAGCAGCGTCG
>NZ_ASZW01000074.1:0-2394 GCF_000468215.1 Arthrobacter sp. CAL618
GGTTAACGCGGGGAAGCCGCCGAGCGACTACTAGTCCGAGTAGCCCTGGGGATTGTGTTTTTGCCAGCGCCAATGGTCCTCGCACATCTGCTGCAGGGAGCGGTGGGCCGACCAGCCGAAATCCGCCAGTGCGGCTGACGGGTCGGCATAGCTGACCGCCGCGTCGCCGGGCCGCCGGGCCGCGAATTCGTAGGGGATCTCATGCCCGGCAGCAGCGGAAAAGGCCGCAAGTACCTCAAGCACCGATGACCCGTTGCCGGTGCCCAGGTTCCAGCGGTGCACCCCGGCGTGGGTGGTCAGATAATCCAGCGCCGCCAGGTGCCCGGCTGCCAGGTCCACCACATGAATGTAGTCGCGGATGCCCGTGCCATCGGGGGTGGGGTAATCGTTGCCGAAAACCATCACTTTCTCCCGGCGCCCCACTGCCACCTGGGCCACGAAGGGCAGCAGGTTATTGGGAATGCCAGTGGGGTCCTCCCCAATCAGCCCGGATTCGTGGGCCCCGACCGGGTTGAAATACCTCAGCAAAGCGATGTTCCAGCGGCCATCGGCGGCACCGAGATCCGAGAGGATGTCCTCGATTTGTTCCTTGGTGCGGCCATAGGGATTGACCGCGTCAAGCGGCATTTTCTCGATCAGCGGAACCTCTTCCGAAGCGCCGTAGACGGTGGCGGAAGAGCTGAAAACCAGTGTCCTTACCTGTGCTGCATCCATGACCCGGAGCAGATTCAGCGTTCCGCCGACGTTGTTGTGATAGTAATGCAGCGGCTTGGCCACTGACTCGCCCACCGCCTTCAAACCAGCGAAGTGGATTACAGCATCAACAGCTTCTGCGTCGAAAACCGCCGTGAGTGCTGCCTCGTCGAGGAGATCCACTTTGTGGAAGGTAAGAGCCTTCGCACTCAGTTCCCTGACCCGGTCAAGGGCGGTCTCAGAGGAGTTCATGAGATTGTCGACAACCACCACCTGGTGGCCAGCTTCAAGGAGGGCGAGCGTCGTATGCGAGCCGATGTAGCCGCTGCCGCCGGTAACAAGAATTTTCATGCTTCCAGCCTAGTTTGTTACTGGGATATCGGTGGTCTTCACGGGTAGAGGGTCGCGGGCGTTCGGTCTACCCTTGGATTCAATAGGTCGAGTCTCTGCCGGGGAGGCCGGAGGATTCGCCCCAGAAAGGATGATTGGTTGATGACCGCGGGTGGTCATGGGTGGCACATTGTTGTTGACACGTCGCCGGTAATGCTGTTCTCCCTGTATTTGAGGGACTGCGCTGGGTTGGACGCTGTCGGGGTCCCGGTGGTGTCCGAGCTGGTCCCCTCGGTGCATCGGGTAGACCCCAGCCAACTGGTCCACGACGCCGGGGGCCTGACGGTGCTCCGGATTGAATGGGAGACGTGGTGGCGTCAGCTGGTGGCGGACTGTTTCGACGCCGAGGCGACGGCACCGCATTTTCCGGAGCTGGCGTCCCTGCCCGCCCTTCAGCTGCTGGCTCAAGCCCACTATGGTGCGGCGATCGACTGGTCACGCGAGCGGAGGGCAGAGTATGCCGCGCTGAAACACCGGAGGGGAAAGGTTCGGCGGAGAGACCCGTTCGAGCAGCTGGTCGAGGAGCGGGAACTGGAGTTGGGCCGGAGCTCCCGGGCGTTTACCTTGCAGGTGGTCGAGCTTCCGCTCAGCGAACCGCGTGCCTGGTTCGTTGAGCCAGCCACGCTTCTCATGAGCCAGGACCTCTCCGACGACGCACTAGCCTTCACTAGCTACGTTCGGCCGGTCGTGGAACTGCTCGCCTAGGACCCCGGTCAGGCGTCCGCCAAGGCCAGCTTGATGACAATCAGCCCAGTCGTTGTTTCAGCGGCTTCCCAGCCGTGAGTTGACCTGGTCCATTGCAGACCACCATAGGACACCGCTTCGATGTGCAGCGCCTTGGCGTTTGCGACCGCCCATTGCGCGGTTGCCCAGCCCTGGGTTCCGGAAGCAGCGAAACTGAGCGCCCCGTCGTCGTCCAGTGACGTTTCGAGGGGGCCGAAAACCTGTTCGGCGGCGGCCTGCACAGCGGCCGGATCGCCCACTTGGTCGGTGCCCCGCAAGACACAGTTCAGGGAGGCAGGGGAGTTGCCGGTCAGGGCCGACGCAAAAGCGCGCCCCTCCGCCTCGTGATCGGCGTAGGCATCCGGCAGGGCGCTGCGTTGCACGGCCTGCGCCGCCTCGGTGATGGGCAGGGCTTCGTAGCCGGGTACCAGCACGAGCGCGTCGTAGAACGCCCCGGCCGCGTAGAGGGGATCCTGTACCTCGGCGTCGGTGCCCCAGCCCTGCGATGGCCGCTGCTGGAAGAGCCCGCGCGAATCCGGTCCGGCCTGGTCACCGTAGTCCAGGTTGCGGAGCCCCGACTCCTGGACC
>NZ_ASZW01000074.1:2404-4544 GCF_000468215.1 Arthrobacter sp. CAL618
CGCGAGCGCAATGGAAGCGGCCCGCGCCGGCAGCCCACGGGTGACGGCGACAGCGGCGATCAGCGAGGCATTCTCGGCCTGTTCGAGGCCAAGTTCGTAGGTATCGTCGCCGACGACGGCGGTGCAGCGCTCCCGCACCAGGACTTCCGACGTGTTCACCTGGCTGACGGCCAGATAGATGCCACCGGACAGCACCGCCAGCAGCACGACGAGAACCAGCGTCGTCTTCACCCGACGACGGCGACGCGCTTCGGCTTTCGTGTAAGCCACGGGTCCCTAGTTGGCGTGCAGCACTGAGTTCAAGGCGATCCCGTGGCCGCTGCGCGGACGTGCCTCGACGACGCCGGTCGCCGAGTTGCGGAGGAACAGCAGGAAGGACTCACCGGAGAGCTCGGCGGCCTTGACCACTCGCCCGTCCGGAAGGGTGACCTTGGTGCCAGCAGTAATGTACAGGCCGGCTTCGACGACGCAGTCGTCGCCGAGGGAAATCCCGATGCCGGCTTGAGCGCCGAGAAGGCACCGCTCGCCGATCGCCACCCGTTCCTTGCCGCCCCCGGAGAGTGTGCCCATGATGGATGCGCCGCCACCGATGTCCGAACCGTTGCCCACCACCACTCCGGCGGAAATGCGGCCTTCGACCATCGACTGGCCGAGGGTGCCCGCATTGAAGTTGACGAAACCCTCGTGCATGACGGTGGTACCAACGGCCAGGTGTGCGCCAAGCCGCACCCGGTCGGCGTCGGCAATCCGTACCCCGGCGGGCAGTACGTAGTCGACCATGCGGGGGAACTTGTCCACGCCGTAGACCACTACCGTGCCGCGGGTCCGCAGCCGGAGGCGGGTGCTTTCGAAGTCTTCGACGGGGCAGGGCCCGAAGTTGGTCCACACCACGTTGGCCAGCAGCCCAAACACGCCGTCGAGGTTGACGGTGTTGGGCGCTGCAAGCCGGTGGGACAGAAGGTGCAGGCGAAGATATGCGTCCGCTGCGTCGGTCGGTGCCGAATCCAGGTCGGCGTGCGCCACAATGACTTCCTGGCTGGTGCCGCGCAGGTCATCGTTCCCGGCCAGGGCGTCGAGAGAGCTTCTGAGATCCTCCTGCGATGTGTCGCCGAGTTCGGGGCGGGGAAACCACACATCAAGGACGGTGCGGTTGGCGGCGAAGGTCGCCAGACCCAGTCCGTGGGCTGAGCGGGGGCCTGGATCGGTTGCTGGCGTGGGGGCTGTGGCTCGTTCAGTCATGGCCTCAAGTCTACCGAGCGATAGGCTGGATCAATGACCGCTAACCTCCCCGCAGCCCTTGACCTTTCTGCCGATGTTGCAGCTCTGACCGCCTCTCTCCTCGACATTGAGAGCGTCTCCGGCAATGAGCGGACCCTCGCCGACGCCGTCGAAACCGCCTTGCAGGCCTGCCCCCATCTGGAGCTGGTGCGCGACGGCGACTCAATCATCGCGCGGACCTCACTGGGCCGCGCCGAACGGGTCATCCTCGCCGGCCATCTGGACACCGTGCCCCTTCCCGGTGTTCCCGGCTCCCGGGGAACCGTTCCCAGCACCTGGGACGGCGAAGTGCTCTACGGCAGGGGTGCCACCGATATGAAGGGCGGGGTGGCGGTCCAGTTGGCGCTCGCCGCAGCGCTGACCGAACCCGCCCGTGACATTACCTACGTGTTCTACGACCACGAGGAAGTCGATGCGTCGTTGAGTGGGCTTGGCAGGCTGGTGACCAGGTTCCCTGACTGGTTGACCGCCGATTTCGCAGTGTTGCTGGAACCCACGGACGGTACCGTCGAGGGCGGCTGCAACGGCACCGCCCGCTTCAATGTCACCACCACCGGCCGGGCAGCGCACTCGGCACGTGCCTGGATGGGGGAGAACGCCATCCATGCGGCTGGCGACATCCTGACCCGGCTTCGCGACCACGAACCACTCACCGTTGACGTGGATGGCCTCGCCTACCGGGAGAGCCTTAACGCGGTGATGATCAAGGGCGGCACGGCTGGGAACGTCATCCCCGACCGGACAGTGGTTGAGGTGAACTACCGGTTTGCGCCGGATAAGTCGCCCGACGACGCCGAGGCTTACGTCCGGGCGGTGCTGGAGGGCTACGACGTCGAACGCACCGACGCTGCCGCCGGCGCCC
>NZ_ASZW01000075.1:0-12778 GCF_000468215.1 Arthrobacter sp. CAL618
ACTTCGTGGCGGCCGTGGGTGCCGAGCCCAAACCGAAGTACGGCTGGACCGACGTCGCCCGCTTCAGCGAGTTGGGCATCCCGGCCGTGAACTTCGGGCCGGGTGATCCGCTGCTGGCGCACTCGGATAACGAGCACGTCAGCGCCGACGAGATCCGTGAGTGCCTGAGGGCGCTGAAGACCTGGCTGGGCTAGCCCACCCAGACGGCGGGCNCACTCTTGCCGTGCGCTGATTGCAGTCGGTGGGCTGGCTAGGGCACGGGAGCCGCTGCAGCCAGTTCCGGATCCTCAGTCTGCTTGACCTTGCGACCTGTCCTGAAGCTCAGCAGCGTGGAGAGCTTGTTGGCTGCCGAGGAGAGGGCGAAGTTGATCAGGATGAAGATGAAGGCAGCAATCAGGAGGGACTGCAGCAGGTTGCCTTCACCGACGCCGAGGCGGCGGGAGAACTGGAGGAGTTCCGCGTAGCCGATGATGTAGCCCAGTGCGGAGTCCTTGAGGATGACGACGAACTGGCTGACCATGGCTGGCAGCATCGCGACCAGCGCTTGGGGAATCTCGATGCTCCGCAGGGACTTGCCCGGGGTCATACCGATGGCCATCGCGGCTTCGCGCTGGCCCTTGGGAAGACCATGTACGCCGGAGCGGACCAGTTCGGCGATCACCGACCCGTTGTACAGGGTCAGTGCCGTCACAACTGCCACAAAGATCGGATCATCGATGAAACCAACCTGCGCCAGGGCAAGCCACAGGAAGATCATCATCAGCAGGACGGGTACCGCACGGAGAAATTCGACGACGAGACCAGCAACCCAGCGGATCGGTGCGATATGGGATAGTCGGCCGATTCCGAACAGCAGCCCAAACGCGATCGAAGTGACCACTGCGACCGCCGCGGCCTTAAGGGTGCTGAGCAGGCCCGGGAGAATGAAGAACTCCCAGGTCCGCCACTCGAGGAAGGGCGTCCACTTGGCGGCTTCGAACTGGCCCTGGGCGGCCAGAGCTACTACTACGTAGCCTAAGAGGCCCAGCACCAGCAGCACGCCAGCGATATTGCCAAGAAGGATGCGGCGCTTGCCCTTCGGTCCCGGTGCATCGAACAGGACTTGTTGAGCGCTCATCGTGCCACCGCCAGTTTCCTTGACAACCAGGTAGTAAGAAGGCCGATGGGGACAACGATGATCACGAAGCCCATGGCGAAGATAAAGAAGATGGGAATCACGAGGTCACCCCTGAACTCGATCATTTCCTTCATCAGGTTTGAGGACTCGATCACCGATCCAGCGAACGCGACAGTCGAGTTCTTGGTCAGGGCAATGAGGACGTTACCCAGCGGTGCAACTGCACCGCGGAGCGCCTGCGGCAGAATGATCAGGCGGGNCGGGCGGCCGGCAGGAAGCTTAGCCCAATAGCGCGGGCGGCCTCTGCCTGGCCGAGGGGAACGGTGTTGACACCGCTGCGGATCGCTTCACAAACGAAGGCCGCGTGGTAGATGCTCAAGCCCAGGATGGCCAGGCGGAGGAAATTCACCTGGAAATCCTCGGCCAGGACCACATTCAGTTGTCCCCACAGCCCGAGGACACCGAAGGCAATGATCACCGTGAGCGGTGTGTTCCGGAAGATATTCACATACGCCGCGCCGAACCACTGCAGGCTGGCGATCGGCGAGATGCGCATGAGCGCAAGGATAGTTCCCAGGATAAATGACCAGATAGCGGCCCAAAACGTCAGCTGGATATTGACCCAGAACGCTCCAGCGACGTCGTACGTCTCAAAGAGCGATAGGAAGTTATCCATGGTTCACCTCTTCCGTGGTGTTGAAAACCGTAAAGTTGAAAAGCCTTGGTGAGGCAGCCGCGAAGCTACCCCACCAAGGCAAAAAAACGGCTCGAGCTTAGGCGCAGGCGTCAGGCTCTGGTGGGTTCAGCTCGTCGTTGAAGGTGTAGTCAGCGCCCTCGGTGTTGTTCGTGATGGCTTCTTCCCAGGCACCCTCGTCGATCATCTTGACGATGGCGGCGTTGACATCTTCACACAGGTCGCTGCCCTTGGTGAGGCCAACTCCATAGTTCTCCTCGGAGAACGGGTTGCCCACCACCTTGAACTGGCCGGCATTGGCTTCCTGCGCGGCGAGGCCGGCCAGGATGATGTCATCGGTGGTGACGGCGTCGATCTGGCCGCCGCCCATCAGCGAGACACACTCGGCGTAGCCGGGCTGCTCAACCAGGTTGGCATCGGCGCCGAACTCTTCGTTGATACGAGCAGCCGAGGTGGAACCGGCAACCGAGCAAAGGTTCTTGCCGGTCAGCGACTCTGGCCCGGTGATTTCCTCGTCGTCTGCGCGGACCAGGAGGTCCTGGCCGGCAACGAAGTACGGTCCGGCGAAGTCGACGGTTTCCTTGCGCTCGTCAGTGATGGAATAGGTAGCGAAAATCATGTCCACCTCTTCGGTGGAGAGCAGATTCTCGCGGTTGGCCGAAGGAGCCTCGACCCATTCGATCTGGTCCTCGGAGTAACCGAGCTCGGTGGCCACATATTTGGCAACGTCGACGTCGAAGCCGGAGTACTCGCCGCCTTCATCGAAGCCCAGGCCCGGCTGGTCGAACTTGATGCCGATGCGGATGCTGTCGGAGCCTGCATCTGTCGCGGTGTCGTCGCCACCCTCGTCCCCGCCGCCACAGGCGGAAAGGGTGAGTGCTGCTACAGCTGCCATGGCGGCTGCTGCGTAACGGGTCTTGCGCATGATTTCTCCTTGCGTTTCGTCTGACTTGATGAAAATTGTTGGGCTAATGCGCCAGGATCTTGCCGAGGAAGTCTTTGGCTCGGTTGCTCTGGGGGTTGGTGAAGAACTCTTCGGGGGTGGCCTCCTCGACGATCTGGCCGCCGTCCATGAAGATCACCCGGTCCGCTGCCTTGCGGGCGAAGCCCATTTCGTGGGTCACCACGATCATGGTCATACCCTCCTTGGCCAGGGTGACCATCGCGTCGAGGACCTCGTTGATCATTTCGGGGTCAAGCGCGGAGGTGGGTTCGTCAAACAGCATCACCTTCGGCTGCATGGCAAGCGCACGGGCAATCGCCACACGTTGCTGCTGACCGCCGGAAAGCTGCGCTGGCAGTTTCTGGGCCTGGTTATCAACCCCTACCCTCTTCAGCAGGGACATGGCCAGCTCTTTGGCCTCGGCACTTTTCATGCCTTTGACCTTGATCGGCCCCAACGTCACATTTTCGAGGATGGATTTGTGGGCAAACAGGTTGAAGGACTGGAACACCATCCCGACGTCGGCGCGGAGTTTTGCAAGCGCCTTGCCCTCGGCAGGCAGTTTAACGCCGTCGATCCGGATCTCTCCGTCGTCGATGGTTTCCAGCCGGTTGATGGCACGGCAGAGGGTCGATTTACCGGAACCGGACGGTCCGATCACCACCACCACCTCACCGCGGGCCACCTCGAGGTTGATGTTCTGCAGCACATGGAGTTCGCCGTAGTGCTTGTTGACGTTCTTCAGCAGCACGAGCGGCGTCTCAGATGATGGTGCAGCGGTCGAGTTCGCTTCGAAATCACTGGTCATAGAGATGAATGTAGCGAACGAATGCCCGCTGGCAACACATGATTGTTGCGATTTGGTAAATCGTGACTCAAGAGCAACCAAGACCCAAAGGGGTTGCGGAGGGCGGATAGGCTCAAAAGATGGCTTCCAACGAATTCCTGTCCAGTCCAGAATCCAATGCCGCCCGCGCCACCCCGTCACGTCGGCGAGGCCAGGTGGAGCTCCGCCGTGGGCAGATCCAGGCACCTCAATCTGACAGCTACCTGCTGGACTCAGGGGGAGGGAACCACTTCACCAAGACGGACCCGTGGCGGGTGCTGCGTATCCAGAGCGAGTTCGTCGAAGGTTTCGGGACACTCGCCGAGCTTGGGCCGGCTATCAGTGTGTTCGGCTCGGCGCGCACCCCACGGGATTCGCCGTTCTACGCGATGGGTGAGGAGGTGGGCCGGCGCCTGGTGGAAGCAAACTATGCGGTCATCACAGGTGGAGGTCCGGGAGCCATGGAAGCGGCCAACAAGGGAGCCTGCGAGGCCGGCGGACTCTCTGTTGGTCTCGGCATCGAGCTGCCGTTCGAACATGGGATGAATGAGTGGGTGGACCTTGGAGTGAACTTCAGGTACTTCTTCGTCCGAAAAACCATGTTCGTGAAATATGCGCAAGGGTTCATCGTCCTGCCGGGCGGATTCGGCACCCTGGATGAACTATTCGAAGCCATGACCCTGGTCCAGACCAGGAAGGTCACCTCCTTCCCCATTGTCCTGATGGGCACTGAGTTCTGGGCGCCGCTCTGGGATTGGGTGAGGGGCAGCCTGCTGGCGAACGGGATGATCTCCGCCAGGGACCTGGACCTGGTGCATCTGGTGGACGACCCAGCCGAAGCCGTCCGGCTGGTGCAGGCAGACACCGCATCACACAAGTCACCGTGACCATTCGCTGGCACCAATAACAATGGCACCGTTAACTCTGGCAGCATTGACACGGTGAGTATTTTCCTGGTGTTTATTGCTATCGCTGTGGTGGGTGCTGTGGCTTTCGCCGTCGTCGGACGGCAGCGTCCGGGAGGGGATCTGACGGTCCCCGGGCATCCTGCGGGGCTGGTCGAACCCGCTCCGTCCCTGCCCGCAGTGCTGCTGCCCGACGACCCCCACCCTTCCGACATCGATAGAATCCGCTTCGCCCCCGCCTTGCGTGGGTACCGGATGGACCAGGTCGACGAGGTCCTCGAGAAGCTGGCGTCAGCGCTCGCCGAGCGGGACGAGATCATTGCCGACCTCCGACGGTCCCGCCAGGACAGCCGATGAGCGGCGCGGCACTCGGGGAGGACGGGCGGGTGCGCTGCGACTGGGCCAACGCTACTGCCGATTACCGGACCTACCACGACGAGGAATGGGGTCGCTCCGTCTCCGGGGAGGCAGCCCTGTTTGAACGGCTCAGCCTCGAAGCCTTCCAATCCGGTCTGAGCTGGATTACCATTCTGCGGAAGCGGGAGTCCTTCCGGGCGGCCTTCAGGGAGTTCGAACCGGCCGTGGTGGCAGAATTCGACGACGACGACGTCGAGCGGTTGCTTCAGGATGCCGGAATTGTCCGTAACCGGGCGAAGATCCTCGCAACCATTGCGAATGCCCGGGCGCTGCTGGCTCTTCCACCGGGTGAAAGCCTCGCCAATATCCTTGAAGCGCACCGGCCAGCACCTCGTCCCGCCCCGGTTGCACTGACCGACGTGCCTGCGGTTGTCCCTGAATCGGTGGCACTGGCAAAGGCCCTGCGGTCGCACGGATTCAGGTTTGTTGGTCCCACTACCGGGTACGCCATGATGCAGGCAACCGGGTACGTCAATGACCATCTGCTGCACTGCTGGGTGCGGGGCTCGATGTGACCCACAACGCACCGCGATTCGCCGAGTCCGGCTCTGTGCGGGATAATGGTGGAGGATCAATGCGCGGGGGCCAGCATGCCGCCGTGTCACTGACGTTAATTTTCGTTGACGGGCGGCCGGGGATCCCGGGCGCGCACATTTGAAGGGATACCTTTATGGCTGCCATGAAACCGCGGACCGGCGATGGGCCGATGGAAGTCACCAAAGAGGGCCGCAGCCTAATCATGCGGGTACCGATTGATGGTGGCGGGCGGCTAGTGGTCGAACTCAATGCGGAGGAAGCCGGCAACCTCAAGGACTGCCTTTTGACGGTCACCGAGTAGTCGCCCAAAGTGGCAGCGCTGCTGGGGTCGGCCCCAAGGGTACCGACCCCAGCAGTGACTACTTACGGATGGCTGGCATCTTCACGGCGAGCAGCAGGCCATGGCCGGTGGGAAGCATGGCCGACACCAGTTGCTCGTGGTCGCGAATAGTGCGTCCCACCTGGCGAAGAATGTTGGTCGAATCCTCTCGGATGGCCGGATCTGCCACCCGATCCTGATCCAGTGCGTCGTTGAGCATCAACATGCCGCCCGGCTTCAGCAGGCGGATGGCCTGATTTGCGTAGAGCGGCAGACCGGCCTTGTCTGCGTCGATAAAGACCAGATCGTAGGCGGCGTCAGTGAGGCGGGGCAGCACGTCAGCAGCCCGGCCGGAGATGGTGCGTGTCCGGTTCCCCGGCACGCCAGCCTCGGCGTAGGCCTCTCTCGCCGCGCGGAGGTGGTCGACGTCGGAGTCGATGGTGGTCAGGACGGACTGCGGTCCCAGGCCGCGCAGGATACATACCCCGGACACACCGGCCCCGGCACCAATCTCCACAACTGTCTGTGCCTTTGACGTCGCAGCAAGGACTGTCAACGCGGCCGCGACACCGGTGCTGACCGGCGTGACCCCAAGCTCGTAGGACCGGTCCCGGGCACGCAGCAGGACTTCATCCTCGTCGGGCAGCCCCTCGGCGTATGACCAGCTACTTTGTTTGTCCGCGCTCATGTATTTACCGTTCAGTTTTCTCGTTCAGGGGACGTTCTCGCTTTGGTACCCAGCCTACTGGTTGGGGGGCTCCTCGCCCATTTGGGTGATCAACGGAATCCGAGCGCCGTCGCAGGGCTTTCGCAGGCCAGGGCACACCAGTTTTCCAGCGATCTCCCAGCTTGATAGGGCAATATTTCAAGCTCCAGGCATCCGGTGAACCATTGGCCGCGAATACCTTGGGAGACGGCAAAATGCTGTTTCACACTGGGAGGAGAGGTTGATGTCCACTTCGCAAACAACGGTGGCCGCTGCCACCGTCACCGATGAAGCAGCAGGCACGGACGCCGCCTGGGTGGCGCCCTCCTGGGAAGAAGTGGTGGTTGTCCATTCGCCGAAGGTGTACCGGCTGGCCTACCGCCTGACCGGCAACAAGTTCGACGCCGAGGATCTCACCCAGGAAGTGTTTGTCAGGGTCTTCCGGTCCCTGGCCAACTTCACGCCCGGCACCCTCGATGGGTGGCTGCACCGAATCACCACCAATCTGTTCCTGGATCAGGCTCGCCGGAAAAGCCGGATCAGGTTCGATGGCCTGACGGAGGAGGCCGAAAGCCGCCTGCCCAGCGCCCATCCCGGGCCGGAACGCAGTTTTGAATTCAACAACCTCGACATTGATGTGCAGGCTGCCCTCGAAGAACTCCCACCCGATTTCCGGGCGGCTGTGGTCCTGTGCGATCTGGAAGGGCTCGCCTACAACGAGGTGGCTGAAGCCCTCGGGGTGAAGCTGGGAACAGTGCGCTCACGGATCCACCGGGGGCGCACCATGCTGCGCGAAAAGCTTGCTCACCGCGACCCGGCCCTGACCGCTGCCAAAAGCCCCCGAATGAAGCTGCCCCGGATTGCGGGCGCCCGTTAGCGGCCATGCGACATCCGAAGCGGCATCTAGCTGATTTCGTAGACGGGGAGTTGCCCTTGGACCGCCGCAGGGCGGTGGAAAGCCACCTCGCCCGCTGCGCCTCCTGCCGGGACACCGTGCGGGAGCATCGGGGTGTCCGAAACCGGCTGCAAAGCTCAGAGATCCCACGGCCCGACGCCGATCTGTTCGATCGCATCATGGCGACCGCCCAGCGCCACCCAGAGACGCGTCCCGGAGTGGCGNCCCGACGTCGTCGGGCAGGAAAAGCACGGACCCAGCCGGCGGATGGCAGGCTTTGCCTCACGCCACCGCACACCGATGGCGGTGAGCGGAGGGCTGGCCGTGGTCGCGCTCGCAACGCTTACCGGTGCCTATGCCCTTGGCATCGAATCGGAGCATGAGGTCCTCGCCGGCAGCGGTCGAAGCGGGGCGCTGATGGCTGGCTGGCAGTCGGTTGCCTCCGACACCCCAACCCTGCTGGATGCCAGCCAGCTCGAAGAGCTCAGGGGCGGTGGCTGGTACTGCCCCGACCTCGAAATGATGGGGTTCAGCGTGGCGGGTGCGGAAGCCATCACTGTGGCGAACCGTCCGGCACTCATGATGGTGCTCAATGACGGAACTGACTCAGTCACGATCTACGAACAGCGCAAACTCGGCGACGGCCGGGCACCTGTCGCGTCACCGCCCATCAACGCACTGACGGGGAACTCCGTCGTCGACGACGGATTCGAACGCATCGGCGGGATGCAACGCCAAATCTGGGTCCACCCGGGGCACTCCTGGCAGGTGGTGCTCGATTCCCAGTCGGTAACCTACACCGTTGTCTCGAGTCTTCCCGCAGCAGAAATGCCGCAGGCTGTTAGCCAACTGGTACTGGCCGAGCACTCCCGGCTGGCGCCCACCGAGCCGACTCCGCATGACCCCCTGAGCAGGATTCTTCGAGGGCTCAACAAGCTGGCACAGCCAGCCTCGGGACAGTGAGCCAAATAGCTCCTGCCGCCGCCGAAAGGTAGTCTTCTTCAGTGTTTGGAATCAACGGGCTCGAGTTTTTGCTGCTGGCTGTCATCGCCGTCATGGTTCTCGGACCTGAACGGCTGCCGGAGTATGCCGCCCAGCTGGGCAGGCTGGTGAAGGATCTCCGCCGGATGGCATCGGGCGCGCGGGAGCAGCTCCGCGAGGAAGTCGGCCCGGAGCTCGACGACGTCGACTGGCGCAAGCTCGACCCCCGCCAGTACGATCCGCGTCGGATCATCAAGGAAGCCCTGATCGACGACGTCCAGGACGCTTTCAAGCCTGTTAGCGGGGGAGCACCGAACCCGGCGGCCCCGGCTTCCGTCACGCCGCCAGCCCGGTCACGGCCGCTGCCGTCAGTCGCGACGTCACCGCGGCTCAGCGCCGGCCAGCTGGCGCCGTTCGATGTGGAAGCCACCTAGCACCAGGCTGTTGCGCCCGGACGGAACCGGTCAGGCGAAGCCTGCCTGGCTAGGTGGGAGTGACCTTCAGCCGACGGCCGCCGAGGTCACGCGGACGGCGGGCGAGGGTGTCCGCTATCTGGCGAAGTTCCTGCGCTGCGGCGGATTCGCTGGTCCCATGGACGATAGGTTCCCCACTGTCCCCACCCTCGCGAAGGGCAATCTCGAGTGGGACACTGCCGAGGAGCGGGACCGGGTAGCCCAGGGCCTCAGTGAGGCGGCCGGTCAGGGCGAGCCCGCCACCCTTGCCGAACAGTTCCATCCGTTCCCCACCGGGAAGCTCAAGCCAGGACATGTTCTCGATCACCCCTGAAACCTTCTGGCCCGTCTGGTTGGCCAGGGTCCCGGCGCGTTCAGCAACGTCCGCGGCCGCCGTCTGCGGCGTGGTGACCACCAACAGCTCCGACGAGGGCAGCAGTTGGGCCACAGAGATGGCGATGTCCCCGGTGCCAGGAGGAAGATCGAGGAACAATACGTCCAGATCGCCGAAGTGCACGTCGCTGAGAAACTGCTCAAGTGCCCGGTGGAGCATCGGCCCGCGCCAGGCGACCGGCTGATTGCCGGCGATGAACATGCCAATTGAAATGACTTTGACGTCGTAGGCGACCGGCGGGAGGATCATCTCATCGACCCGGGTTGGCGGCTGGGTGATCCCCAGCAGGGAAGGTACCGAGAAGCCGTAGACGTCAGCGTCGACAATCCCCACTCTCAGGCCTTGGGCGGCCATTGCCACCGCAAGATTCACTGTGACGCTCGATTTGCCGACCCCGCCCTTGCCGCTCGCCACCGCGTACACCCGGGTCAGTGAGCCCTCGTCGTTGAACGGGATGCCCTTCCGGCCACCGGGGCCCCTGAGCTGTTCCTTGAGCCGGTCGCGTTGCTGTTGGGTCATCACCGAGAGCCGTACGTCCACCGAGGTGACTCCGTGGAGGCCCCCTACCGCGGTTTCGACGTCGCGGGTGATGGTCCCGCGCAGCGGGCAGCCGGCAATGGTGAGCAGCACCTCAACGGTGACGGCGCCGCCGACGATATCGGTGCCCGCAACCATACCCAGCTCGGTGATTGGTTTGCGAAGTTCAGGGTCAATCACGGTGGCGAGGGCTGCATCCACCTGCTCCCGCAATGTCACAACCGGTCAGACCGGTTGGGCTGCAGCTTTGGCAGCGACGCCGTCTGGTCGCCGCCCTTCCGGCGCGACTTTTTATGGAGGGCCGTGTCTTTGTCTTCGGCGGTCTCAAGGATTTCCTCAAGGACTGAGCGCAGTTCGGACCGGACATAATCGCGCGTCGCGACCTCGCGGATCGCGATCCGTAGTTCAGCGATTTCCCGGGTCAGATATTCGGTGTCGGAAAGGTTCCGTTCAGCACGCTGCCGATCCTGCCGCAGCGACACCCGGTCGCGGTCGTCCTGCCGGTTCTGTGCCAGAAGCAGCAGGGGTGCTGCATAGGATGCCTGGAGGGAGAGCATCAGGGTCAGCAGGGTGAAACCGATGGCGGCGCTGTCGAAACGCAGTCCGCCTGGGGCCCAGGAGTTCCAGGCCAGCCAGAGGGCAACAAAGACTGTCATGTAGAACAGGAACTGGGGTGTCCCCATGAACCGGGCGAAGTTTTCGGTGGCGCTGCCGAACCGGTCCGGGTTCGGCCGCAGCCGGGGCAGCCAGCGTTTACGGCTCTCGCGCGGGGTGTCGAGCCCTGTCGCAGTGGTTTTGATCCGCTCAGCCATTGGTTGCTCCCTTCGTCAATCCCGGGTAGTCGTTGGCAGCGCGCCAATCATCGGGCAGCAGGTGGTCGAGGACGTCGTCAACTGTCACCGCTCCGACCAACCGACCTTCAGCGTTGACGACGGGAATGGAGTTCAGATTGTAGGTCGCAAGGATGCGGGCCACCTCGCTGATGTTGGCCTGGTCCCCGACGGGCTCCAGATCAGTGTCAACGATGTTCCCCAGCTGCTCCGGCGGAGGGAATCGCAGCAGCTGCTGGATGTGGACGACGCCGAGATACCGTCCGGTGGGTGTCTCAAGCGGTGGGCGGCACACGAAAATCGATGAGGCCAACGCTGGAGTCAGTTCCTCACGCCGGACGTGCGCGAGGGCTTCGGCCACTGTCGCCTCGGGTGGGAGGATGACCGGCACGGTGGTCATCATGGAGCCGGCAGTGTCCTCCTCGTATTGGAGCAGGCGTCGCACATCCTCTGCGTCTTCGGGTTCCATCAACGCGAGGAGGTCCTCCTTCTGCGCTTCGGGCAGTTCGTTGAGGAGGTCCGCGGCGTCGTCGGGGTCCATTTCCTCCAGCACATCGGCGGCACGTTCACGGTGGAGCGAAGAGATGATCTGCACCTGGTCATCGTCCGGGAGTTCCTGCAGGATGTCAGCGAGCCGGTCATCCTGCAGGGCGCCCGCAATCTCGGTGCGTCGTTTGTCGCTCATTTCGTGCAGCGCGTCCGCGAAGTCGGCCGGCTTGAGGTCCTCGTGTTGCGCAACGAACTGGGAAGCGCCCTGCGGTTCGGCAGCGTCCCCGTGGTAGGCGTCCAGCCAGTCGACAATGAGGCGTTCGCCCCGGCGGAGTCCACGCAGCGCCGACGACGACGAGCCGCGCCTGATGAATACCTGTGATACGTGCCAGTCGCCGGCGCGGTCCACCTCGATGGCGATATCCTCGATTACTGCCTCGCCGCTCCCGTCGCGCAGGGTCACCCGGCGGTCAAAAAGCTCACCCACCACCAGCATTTCGGCGCCGCGCTGTTCGAAGCGGCGGAGGTTGACCAGTCCGGTGCAGATGATCTGGGTCGAATCAATCGACGTGACCCGGGTCATCGGGACAAAGACCCGCCGTTTGCCGGGTACCTCCACCACCAGGCCAACGGCCTGGGGCGCGGTGTTCGGGCCGAGGTCAAGAACCACCGCATCACGAAGTCGGCCCAGACGGTCACCCAGTGGGTCAAACACGTCGAGGCCAAGCAGGCGCGCCACGAAGACGCGGGTGGGATTAGTGCTCACCTGCCTAGGCTACTTTGGAACGGCCGCTTCCGCCCTATTCGATCGGCGGCAACGTAGCGCTAGTTCACTGCGAGCGATACGGGCCCACAGGTCAGCCGTTCTGGGTGAGAATGGAACCATGTCAAATGTGCTTGGTCGAACGGCGTCACGGGATGAAGGCCGCATCCTGCCCAAAGGCGAAACGGTCGGACGGTACAGTGCCTACCTGGACGCGCAGAAGGCAGTGGATTACCTAGCCGACAGCAAGTTCCCCGTGCAGAAAGTCTCGATCATTGGCAGCGATCTGAAGACTGTTGAACGAGTGACGGGCCGGCTCAGCTACCCGCGGGTGGCATTGGCCAGCGCTGCAACGGGTGCATGGTTCGGATTTTTCGTGGGCCTGATCCTGACGCTGTTCGGCGACGGCGGTGCGTACCTGCCGATCTTCACCGCGATGGCGCTTGGCGCCGTGTTCTGGATGCTGTTTGGCGTCATCACCTACGCCTTCCAGCGTGGCAAGCGGGACTTCACCTCCACGAGTCAGGTCATCGCCACCAGCTACGATGTCATCGTCGAACCGGAATCGGCCGGTGAAGCCCGACGGATGCTGCAACAGTTGCCAATGAACGGTCAGGCCCAGCACCCCGGCGGGTCCGCGCAGGGGTGGCAACCACCGGCAGCGCCTCCCGGTAGCGGCCCACAGGCGCCGGGCCAGCCCGGGCAGCCGCAGGCCTGGAAAGACCCGCTCGCCCAGCCCATCCAGAATCCACAGCAGCCCGGCACCCCCGAGTCCGGGACCGCCAGCCAGGGAAACGCGCCGGACCAGGGTGCACACACCGCAGCGGATGGGTCACAGGGTGCAGGCCCCTCCGGTCCCCGGCGTGGCCAGTTCGCTGACCTCCCCGACGGGCGGCCGCAGTACGGTGTCCGGGTTGACCCTCAGGAGAACAGTGCGGCCGCGACAGAGAGCCCGGCGAAGGGTCCCGAGGAA
>NZ_ASZW01000076.1:0-1067 GCF_000468215.1 Arthrobacter sp. CAL618
GAGCCGTCGTCGTCGGTCGATCAGGTCTCCGACCAAAGGGCCGGTGTGCCGTTTACCAGCGGGGGTGGATCGCTTCACGGAAGTGGCGGTCGTAGATATCACGGACGCCGTCGTTCAACCGGGCCCCAAGATCCCCGGTGTCCGCTGCTGCTGCGTTGGCGCGCGCCTGCTCCACGGTGCGGGCGCCGGGGATGACGGTGCTGACGCCGTCCTGCGCCACAATCCAGGCGATCGCGGCCTGGGCGGTGGTCACGCCGTCAGGAACCAAACCCTCGAACTCCTTGACGGCCGTCAAACCGGTATTGAAGTCAACGCCCGAGAAGGTCTCTCCGACGTCGAACGCTGAACCGCTGATGTTGTAGTTCCGGTGGTCGTTCTCGGCGAACGTCGTGTCCTTTGAATACTTGCCGGAGAGCAGCCCCGAGGCGAGCGGAACCCTCACGATGATTCCGACGCCAGCCTCCTTGGCCGCGGGCAGCACCTCGTCCAGTGGCTTTAGGCGGAAGGCGTTGAGGATGATCTGGATGGTCGCAATGTTGCCGTGTTTGAGGGCGGCCAGGGCCTCATCAGTGCGTTCGACGCTGACCCCGTAGTTGCGGATGGCGCCTTCGCTGACCAGCGTGTCGAGGGCGTCGTAGACCTCGGCGTCGGAATAAACCGACGACGGCGGGCAGTGCAGCTGCACCAGGTCGAGAGTGTCCACACGGAGGTTGGTGCGGGACCGGTCGATCCACTGGCGGAAGTTTGCCAGCGTGTAGTTCTCCGGCTTCTGCTCCACCCTGCGGCCCATCTTGGTGGCGACGGTGATGTCCATGCCGGGGTTATCCGCCAGGAAGGCGCCGATGGTCTGTTCGCTGCGGCCATCGCCGTACACGTCGGCGGTGTCGAAGAAGGTGATGCCGGAATCGACGGCGGCGTGGAGGATGGCTGTGGCATCGTTGAGGTCTACGTCTCCCCAGTCGGCGCCGAGCTGCCAGGTGCCCAGCCCTACGGTCGAAACGGAGCGTGCGGTCTTACCAAGAGTTCGTTGTTCCATCCACTGACTCTAGCCAGCCGAGCGGCTGGCG
>NZ_ASZW01000077.1:0-955 GCF_000468215.1 Arthrobacter sp. CAL618
GGATCCGGCTCGGCCGCTCTGGTCCGTCGGAGCGGGCAGGCGTAGCCTAGGGGCCATGACGAGAGTGGTTGTGGTCGGGGGTACTGGTCTGGTGGGGCACCATCTGGTGGACGAATGCGTGAGACGAGGCCACCAAACGCGGTCGGTCAGCCGTCACCTTCCCGCCCACCACTCGCCGCGGTGGGTCGCCGGTGCCGAGTACATGGCAGCCGATGTGACGACCGGGGAGGGCCTGACGGATGCGCTGGCCGAGGCCGATGTCCTGATTGACGTCCTCGACGGACAGTTCGGAAAGGGTCAGCGGGCGCTCGACGACGGCGCCCTGAACCTGCTCACCGCAGCCCGAGAGGCAGGAATCGCGCGCGCCGTGGTGCTCTCGATCGTCAACTGCGACCTGGCGGCGTTCTCCTACTATCGGGCCAAGGTGCGCCAGGAGAAGATCTACCAGAATTCGTCGATTCCATCAGTGGTGGTCCGGGCTACCCAGTTCCACAACTTTCTGACGGTAGTGTTCGACGGCGGGCGCAAGGCCGGAGTACTTCCTGTCCTGAAGAACGCCGTGTTTCAGCCGATTGCCGTTCAGGATGTGGCAGGTGCGCTGGCCGACGCGGCAACCCATCAGCCGATACCCCAGGGGACCATCAACGTCGGCGGCCCGCAAGTGCTGGAAATGGCCGAGCTGGCTCGCATCTACCGCGACGTCACAGGAGCAACCGGCCGCCAGATCACCCTGCCGCTGCCGGGTGCTCTTGGGAAGTTCTTCAGTAGCGGCGAGAATCTTGCCCGCGACTCGGCCGTCAACGGCTTGACCTTCGAGGCCTGGCTGCGCCTGCGCTCGGTCTGATGGGGCCAGACATCCCGGTCATGTCCCGACGGCGCTCGCACAGCGCACGGACCTGCACGCAAACACGCCGGGGGTACGCAGCACCAGGGCGCCCCTCCACACAGAACCGCC
>NZ_ASZW01000078.1:0-1464 GCF_000468215.1 Arthrobacter sp. CAL618
CCACCGGAGCTTGTGTTACTGCGCGGTCAACGGCCTTTGGGTGCCCGTCGGCGCAGTTGGCGCTTCGCCCGCTTCGCGGCGCAGTTTCGCGATAGCCGTCTCGAAGTCCTCGAGGGAATCGAATCCCCGGTACACGCTGGCGAACCGGAGGTAGGCGACCTGATCCAGCTTCTGCAGCGGACCCAGGATTGCCAGACCCACCTCGTGGGCATCGATTTCCGCGGCCCCACTGGCCCGGATCGATTCTTCGACTTCCTGCGCGAGCAGCGCGAGGTCGTCTTCGGTCACCGGACGTCCCTGACAGGCTTTCCGTGCACCGTTGATCACCTTGCTGCGGCTGAAGGGCTCCCCGACGCCCGAGCGTTTGATCACGCTGAGGCTTGTCGTCTCAACGGTGGTGAATCGCCGTCCGCACTCCGGACATTGACGACGCCGGCGGATTGCCGAACCATCGTCGGCCAGGCGACTGTCGACCACCCGTGAATCGGCGTTACGGCAGAAGGGACAAAACATGCCGCGCCTTTCGATCAGTGGGGACAGGCAGTCGGGCTACCGTGTGGAACACCACCATTCTAGAACTAGATATGGGAAAACTACAACAGTGTCATTACTACATGTAGTGGTCTCAGCGGAACCGGGCGGTGACGGCATCACCGTGGGCTGGTAGGTCCTCCGCGGTGGCCAGGCTGGTGATGTGCTGGCTCACTTCCTCGAGAGCCGACCGGTTGTAGTTGATCAGCTGCACCGCCTTCAGGAAGGTAGTGACGTTCAGGCCTGACGCGAAGGATGCGGTCCCGCCGGTGGGCAGGACGTGGTTCGACCCGGCGCAGTAGTCGCCCAGGCTCACCGGGCTGTAGTCCCCCACAAACACGGCACCGGCGTTACGAATCCGGCTGGCTACCAGTGCGGCGTCGGCTGTCTGAATCTCCAGGTGCTCTGCCGCATACGCGTCGCAGACAGCGATGCCGTGCTCGACGTCGTCCACCAGGATGGTGCCCGACTGCTGACCTGCGAGAGCCTCGCGCACCCGGTCGGCGTGTTTTGTGGTCGCAATCTGCGCCGACAGGTGGCCCCGGACATGAGCGGCAAGGTCTTCGGAGTCGGTGATCAGAACCGACGCAGCGTTGGGGTCGTGTTCGGCCTGGCTGATCAGGTCTGCGGCAATCAGCCGCGGATCCGCGGTGTTGTCAGCCAGTATGGCGATCTCAGTGGTGCCAGCCTCGGAATCAATCCCGACGGTCCCCTTGAGCAGCCGCTTGGCGGTCGCGACATAAATGTTGCCCGGACCCGTCACCACGTCCACCCGGTCGATAGCGTCGTCGCCCTCGCCGCCGTCCACCCCATAGGCAAATGCTGCGATGGCCTGCGCGCCGCCGATGGCGTACACCTCGGTAATGCCCAACATCTCGGCCGCCGCGAGAATGACCGGGTGCGGGAGCCCTCCGAATTCCTTCTGTGGCGGGG
>NZ_ASZW01000079.1:0-16410 GCF_000468215.1 Arthrobacter sp. CAL618
CCGGCCGCCTGTGCCGGCACCACATTCATCACTACAGAGGACGGGTAGACAGCCAATCCGCCCGGAACATAGAGGCCCACCCGGCGGACCGCTATCCACTTGTGCGTCACGACGGCGCCCGGGGAGATTTCCACCTCGACGTCGTCGGGAACCTGCGCGGCGGCGAAGCGGCGGGCACGATCGATCGACTCGGCCAGGGCCAGCCGCACATCCGGAGCGAGTTCGGCCAGGGCCTTGGTCAGGGCCTCCCGCGGAACCCGCGGAGAGGTCTGCTCGACCCCGTCGAACCTCAGCGCGAGCTCGGTCAGCGCGACCAGGCCGCGTTCCTGCACATCGGCGAGGATCGCTGCCACCGGCGCCTCAACGCCGGAGCCTCCCATTTCCGGTCGTGGCATCACTGCGCTGAGAGCCGCGCCGGTAAGGGCACTGCCTCGCAGATCGATGGTCCGGAAGTCAGCGAAAGAGTCGGCCGAGGGCTGTTGGGCGAGCGAAATATTCACGCTCCAAGTCTAGCGGGCAGCTCAGGACAACCCCGCTGATGCCCGGGCGTCGACCAACATTTCGTGAAGGTCGCACCCGGTGGCCCGTCCTCAGATGGCGGTCTTCGGGGCGGTGCCCTCCGTGCCGGATTCCCGAAGCGCCTTGCGTTCCCGCGCCTTGTCCAGGGCATTGATCATGGGTGCGGCGGTGACGCCGTGAAGGAGGATCGACATGACGATGACCAAGCCGACAATGCGCCATAGGGTCTCATCCTCGCTCGCGAACTCGCCCTTGGAGAGGGCGTAGCTGAGGTAGTAGATGGAGCCGATACCGCGGACGCCGAAGAAGGAAATGACGGCGCGTTCCCAGGGCCCGGTGCTGCCTCGTGCGAGGCTGATCCACGCCGCGATGGGCCGCACCAGCAGGAGGAAGGCGAGCGCAACAAGGATTTCGCTGAGGGTGACTCCTGCCAGAAGTCCCCTTGCCACGGCGCCGCCCAGTAGGACGAGCACCACAACTGTGAGGAGCCGTTCGAGCTGCTCGATGTAGCTGTGCAGCACTCCGTGGAACCCGTGCGTCTGTTCGCCTGAGCGGATAGTCACGGCGCAGACGAAGACGGCAATGAACCCGTATCCTTCGACCATTTCGGTGACCCCGTAGGTGAGGAAGGTGGCTGCGAGAGCAACAAAGCCCTCGGAGTGACTGGCCAGCCGGGCGCTCTCGATTCGGGACTGGAAGAAGATCCTGCTCAGCAGCTTGCCCATTCCGAAGCCCAGTAGGCATCCAATGGCTATCCGCCAGACCACATCCAGGGCGACAAACTCGGGGAACCACGCCGAGGGCGAACTACCCACCAGGCTGATGGCGATGGCGAGATAAACGAACGGGAAGGCAAGGCCGTCGTTGAGCCCGGCCTCGGAGGTAAGCCCGAATCGCACCTCATCCTCGCCTTCGAGTTCTTCCTCCGTTTCGGAGGGCGCTCCGACCTGCACTTCTGATGCCAGCACCGGATCCGTGGGCGCCAGGGCCGCCGCGACGAGGATCGCTCCAGCCAGCCCGAGGCCGAGCACCCACATTCCGAGCAGCGTGAAAACGATCAAACACAGCGGCATCGCGATCCCGAGCAACCGCCAGGTGGTGGCCCAACGCTTTAGTCCCACCTTTCGGTCCAGGGCTAGCCCCGCGCCCATGAGGGACACGATCACGCAAATCTCACTCAGGTGAATTGTCACATCGCTGTACGCAATCGGGTCCGGGTCCGGCAGCCCTTCGGCGAAATAGAACACCACGAAGCCGGCGGCAAGGAACATCATTGGCATCGAGACCGGGGCCCGCAGCAGCAAACGTGGCAGCAACGCGGCTGCGAAGACAGCAATCCCGGCGGCAGCGAATATCACACTCGGTGTTTCAAACACCGGTACCTCTTTCGTTATGCGGACTAGTGCACCCTGTGTGAACCACGCAAGAGTAGGTTACGCCGAATCGGCACTCCACGTGACGAGCGCCTAGCTTCTGCCTTTCTCGCGATGCTGGGCCGCGCCCTGGGGATGCCGGCCCCCAGAGTGCGAGAGGGTCTAGTTGTTTTTGCCGCGGGCGGCAACCCGCCAGCGGTCGACGACGACGCCGCTGCTCAGTACTGTCACCTCGTCCACGAGGTTCATGGTTAGGCACACATGGTTGGGAATCACCCGCAACCGCTCGCCCAGGGCTGGCAGTTGTGTACCGTCGGGCCAGCTGACCGTGGCATGGTGCTCGGACAGTGCGCTAATACGGGCTTCGGGATGGTCCGCGAGCCGCCCGAACCCGGTGGCCCAGGCTGGGCGGTCACTGCCGATCACCTTGCTGCCAGCATCCAGGATGACTCTGCGTGGCGCGTGGGCGTCACCTTCATGGCGGCTGACAACAGTTGACACGATTGTCAAAGCAATATCGTCCAGGGTGCACCGCCCCAGCTCCAGCTGTTGAGCGTCTCCGAAGACATACACTCCGGGTCGGACCTCGGTTGCCGCTGATGTGCGTGTGAGGGTAGCCGTCGGGGTCGACCCGCCGCTAATCCGGGAGACCTCGAACCCCGCGGCCCCGACCAGCCGGGCTGCTTCCGCGAGCGCTTCTTGTTCCTGATCGGCTGCGCTTACTGGCATACCCGGCGCATAGCTATGCCCCGGGAAGGTGAAGACCCCCGACACCCTTAGCCCGGCCTCGGCCGCCGAACGAGCGACCTCAACCGCTGCCGATGGGCTCACCCCGCTGCGATGGTGACCGCTGTCTATCTCCACCAGGATTTCGATCCTGTCCGCGGCACCCGAAAGCGCCTTGCCCATCGCGCGAGTGGCTTCGACTGAATCCGTCCCGACGGCGACCCGTGCGGTGGCGCTGAGTTGAATCAGTCGGCGGGCATGATGGGGAGTGACCCAGAGCGGATAGGCGATGAAGAGGTCCGTCGCACCATGGTCCACAAAGATTTCAGCTTCCCCGATGGTCGCTACCGTCAGACCCACCGCACCCGCGGCCAGCTGTAGTGCGGCGATCTGCGGGATCTTGTGGGTCTTCACATGCGGTCGAAGACCCATTCCCTTGCCTTGTACCACCGTGGCCATCCGATCGATGTTGCGCTGGAGGGTGTCCAGGTCAATCATGACCTCTGGGGTCTCAATACCTTCCGGCACAGGATTAATCATTCCTCCATAGTCCCCTGCGCTCCCCCACATGCGTGGGTGGGCTCGGGGCATTCTCGTCAGGACCCGGCTGATGGTTGTCCTCGACACCACCACTGTCACGATCGCGGCCGGACTCCTTGCGGGTTTATCGCGGGTTGCGCTACGGTCGGCGCAGCCTCGTCAGAACGGCCGCGTTGGCTGTCCTGAGTGTCGCCGTCGACCCCTGGCAGGAAGGTAGAAGCCCAATGTCGCTTGTTCGTGTTCACAATTTTTCTGTCTCGATCGATGGATTCGGCACGGGCGAGGGGCAACAACTGGACGCGCCTTTCGGGCATGCCGGGACGCGCTTGCTTGAATGGGCCCTCCCGACACGCACTTTCCAGCACTTGGGTTTCCACGGCGAGGAACGGGGCTCCGACGGTGTCGACGAAGTCTTCGCCAGCCAATGGGCCTCCGGCATCGGAGTCGAAATCATGGGCCGGAACAAGTTCGGGCCTCAGCGCGGCCCGTGGGCCGACGAACAGTGGAAGGGTTGGTGGGGAGACAATCCGCCCTTCCACACCCCTGTAGTCGTCCTGACTCACCACTTACGTCCGACACTGGCCATGGACGGCGGCACCACATTCCACTTTGTGGACGCCGAGCCTGCCGAAGCGCTCGAACAGGCTCGCACCCTCGCCGGCGATCTCGATGTGCGAATCGGCGGTGGCGCCGCCACCGTCCGGCAGTTTCTTGAAGCCGATCTGGTCGACCAAATGCACCTGGTTCTTGTCCCGATCTTCCTTGGCCGGGGGGAACGGCTGTGGGACTCCCTCGAAGGGCTCGAGGAACGCTTCCACATTGAGGCAGCGCCCTCCCCCAGCGGTGTCATCCATCTGACCTTCGACCGACGTCCGGGACCCCCAAGTGAGCGGTGACCATGGTCATCACCTGTTAGCGCGCCAATGACCCTGCGGCGGGCCCACATAGTTCCCGGTCAGAGCCATATTTCGCAGTGTTTCCCTGTCCTCGGGTGGGCAATGGATCCGCGAGGCAATTAGGGCACGGAGTTGGGGTTTCCGGCTTGGTTTAGCTTTCGCCCCTTGTGGAGCCCAACTTCGAACGAGGTAAAGGAGATGAGGGTTACCGCGATCAACGGAAGTACGAACCAGGCCATGGCGGCGGTGAATCCGCCGAGCGCGTCGTGTGCTGTAGCGGCCAGCACAACGTAACCGGTGTAGGCGAGGTATAGCCCCACGAACAGAATGCCTTCCCAGCGTGCTACGGCAAATCCGGTGAATGCGATGGGCAGCAAGGCTACTGAAGCCGCCAGCATTACCGGCATATCGAACGCGACCGCGGCAGTGGCCACGGTAATGCCTTCAAGAGAGATCAGTGCCGGAAGACCGAGGACCACCCCGATGTTGAATATGTTGCTGCCCACCACGTTACCGACGGCCAGGTCCCGTTCACCTCGCCGTACCGCGATGATCGATGTTGCCAGTTCTGGCAGTGACGTTCCGACTGCCACTACGGTCAACCCGACCACGAGACTGCTCACGCCCAACGAGGAGGCGATGCTCACTGCACCGTCAACAAGCAACGAAGCACCAGCAACCAGTAGGGCTACCCCCAGCAGGACGAGCAGGAGCGATCTTACGAAGGAGTCGGCGCGCACCGCCGTTTCCTTTTCCTCCGTTTGTTCTTTGGTCGAGTCAGCGGTGGTTGGGGTGTTATGCAAATTCGGTGTGGTGTGGAGGCTTTTGACCTCCCGTCGACTGACGAGAATGGTCATCACAGTGTGCACCACAACGACACTGAACAGGAGCAGCCCATCCAGGGCGCTGATACTCCCATCCAGTGATAAGAGCAGCAGACCGGCAGATAGGCCAACCATTAGGGGCAGATCGAAGCGCACCAACCGCTGCTTCACGGCAATGGGCAGAATTAAGGCGGATATTCCCAGAATGAGCAGGACGTTGACGATGTTACTGCCGACCACGTTCCCCACTGCGAGGCCCGGTTCATCGCGGATCACGGCACCGATGGTCACCGCCAACTCCGGTGCTGAGGTTGCCGCCGATACGACAGTGAGCCCGACCACCAGCGCAGAAATTCCCGCACGTCGGGCCAGCGATGAAGCTCCCCGAACCAGAAATTCTCCCCCCAGAACGAGCAACACCAGGCCGACCACGATCCGTCCGACGTCAAGAGCATCCATGGGTAAAAGTGTACGGGGCTACCTACGGCTAGCTGCCGGAAGGGTTCACAAGGGCCAGGACATTGCTTCGAGGTTGATTCAGGTCAAGGGTTGCAGTACTCGCAGAAGCGCGGGTCGGCTCGGGGTGGGTCAGTCAGCTCGCGAGTGCAGCGGTACTCACAGCTGATGCACCCATAGATGACGGCGCGGGTTTCGCTTGTGGATTCACCGCAGCTGGAGCACTTCAGCCCTGAAACGCGATCCACTTTCCAGAATCCTGGGCTGGCGCACTCCGGGCATCTGGAACGAATCCGCTGCGAAAGATCTTCCGCAGCGAGGCGGATAGTTTCCATACGAGTGGGATTGGCGCAAGCACGCATATCTGTCTCCAGAAAGACCTGCCCTTCCCCCGATTGGGCCTGAGCGGCCGAAAAGGCCAGCTCCAGCTCGGTCCAGTTGGATAGTCCCTTACGGAAGGCGGGGTCCTGCTCGCCGTCAGGTCGAACAACTAAGTGATGGTCAGGAAACTTGGATCTACAGGCAAACCCGCGGGCCTCCGCCCAGTCCGCGGTCAGCAGATGAGAGAAATTCGTCTTACCTTGAGCCATGGCGACAATCTCCAGCTCACGGCCTGTGTCGATCCATAGGATGAGTTCAATATTCCAGGGAAACATTCCAAGGTAGGGATCTGTTGCAAATGAGCCCTCGCTGGCGATACCAATTGGCAGTCCCGACAATTTCATGCCCATCTGCGCCTTCCTGCGTGCAGCCTCCAGCTGTGTGCCGGCGCGTGGAATGTCACGGGTGAAAGTACCGAGCAGATCAGTATCGTAGCCTGCAACATGTTCAATCCGGCAACCAAGCGCATCGTCTAGCACCGGGCCGATGACCCGCTCCTTGCCATGCTGGGTAAGTAGAGCTATCCGTTCACCCGGATACATGGGGAGCGGCATTGGTGTGCCGACATGGATAGCGGGCATTTGCAACCTCTCCGTGGACGACCTCAGACAGGAAGGATAGGTGCCCTTCTTGGCTGGGTCTTCCGTGACTTAATACATGAAGTATAGTTCAGGAATAGAATTCCGGAGACGATGAGGAGCTGTCATGGTGTCTTCGGTGTTCATCCCACACGCCAGCGCACAGACAGCGAATTTTCACCAATGCCGACGTTTGTGCAGCAGTAAGAAAGGCCCACGTGATCGATCCCATCATCCTTTTCTTCCTGCTCGGCGCAGTGGCGGGACTCCTGCGTTCGGAGTTGCGCCTACCGGCAGCAGTTTACGATTTCATCAGCATTGTGTTGCTGCTATCCATCGGCCTCAAAGGCGGTATAGAGCTCGCCAGACAGCCCTTCGTCACTCTGCTGCCGCAGATGCTCGCCGTTGTTGCGCTGGGGTTCCTTCTCTCGCTGGTTGCCTTCCCCACACTCCGCTATCTGGGTCGCTTCAACCGAGCAGATTCCGCTTCCATCGCAGCCCACTATGGCTCAGTGAGTGTGGGTACTTATGCGGTGGCCGTCGCTTACCTGGGTAGCCGCGAGATTGCATTCGAAGAGCACATGCCGTTGCTCCTGGTGTTGATGGAAGTGCCAGCCATCATTATGGGAATCATTCTGGCTCGAGGCCTCTCCCGCGAAACCAGGTGGAAATCAATTGGCCATGAGGTTTTCCTTGGGAAAAGCGTGGTGTTGCTCCTGGGTGGGCTTCTCATCGGATGGCTGGCGGGCCCGGATGGGCTCTCTTCGATTGAGCCGTTCTTTTTTGACCTTTTCAAGGGATTCTTGGCCCTTTTCCTGCTTGAGATGGGGCTCATCACGGCGACGCAGATCGGCAGCCTACGCAAGCACGGAATTTTTCTCATCGCCTTTGGAATAGTCATGCCACTCTTTTCCGGCCTGGTCGGGACCGGGCTCGGCTGGGCTTTGGGCCTCTCCATCGGTGGAACCATGGTTCTTGCCACGCTAGCGGCAAGTGCGTCGTACATCGCGGCGCCAGCAGCCATGCGCATTTCAGTTCCCGAAGCCAACCCAACCCTTTCGCTGGCCGCCTCGCTGGGGATAACGTTCCCGTTCAACGTACTGATCGGAATTCCGATCTACTACACGATGGCCGTGTGGGCACATACTGCTCTCGCTGGAGGATGAGACTGATGCAAAACCGAACAACTAAGCTGCTAACAATCATCACCGAATCGGTGCTTGAAACCACACTCGCGCGCGAGCTCGACCGACTGAATGCTCGCGGCTATACCATCACCGATGCGCGAGGGAAAGGCCACCACGGCGTGCGTAACGCCGGCTGGGAACCGAGCAGCAACATCCGCATCGAGGTGGCATGCGATGAAGCGACGGCCGGGGCGATCGCCGGGTTTCTCGAAAAAAACTATTCCGACAACTACGCAATGATCTTGTTCACGAGCGACATCGAAGTCCTGCGTTTGAACAGACCGCCCAGCACCGCCACGTGAGAAACGCCGGCCGTTAAAGCCAAGCAGCGCGACAGCCGGCCGAAACGCCGCGATCCGCCAGTTATGACACAGGCATAGTCTTCTGCCCCACCATGATCGCGGCACCCACCAGGAGCTTGACCTGGCCCAGCCAAGCCCGAGAACGCCCCACAAGGGCACAGCTAACCGAACCGTCCCGTGAATCATGCCGCCTGCTTGTTGGCGATGAGGAATATTCGGACAACCGATCCACTGTCCTGCGCCCTGCACGCTGACGGAGGTCGGGAGGACACTGCATGGGCATCGTCGCGATCCTTTTTACAGAAAATAGCGGAATGAAACCCGGGCTTCATTTATGCAGTTGGTTCCTTTGCTGGTGACTTTTGCCAAGGCCACCTGCCGGTAATCTCGAGTTCAAGCGAGAAGCTGAGGAATGTTCGGATCAGGACGATCAGACCCAGCACGCCGACTGATTCGAAAGTGGGGGTTACTGCAACGGTCCGAATGATGTCCGCTGCTACCAGCAGCTCAAGGCCGAGAAGAATGGATCTTCCCAGTCTTCGGCGGTAAGTCTCGTAGGTCTTGTGGCCTTCGTTCTTTCGCCGTCGCAGCAGGGCGCCAGCGGCAATCAGGCTCGCAGCAATGATACCGATCACTATCGCGGCGACACCGGCCGCGTCGACCGCTTTACCAATCCCTTCCATCACTTCCTTGAATTCCACTCTGCTGCACCTGCCTTTTATGTCGGAGAACCGAGCTGAGGTTCATCGTGAGGACACTCTGAGCCGTTCTGAAGTTAGTTGCAACGACCGCTGGTGACGCGTGTCAGTCGGACTCGTGCCGGGTGGACGTTCCTTCCGTGGGCGCGGCGTCGTCGTTCCGTCGGCGTACCACGAGCCATTGGGTCACAACGATGATCAGCGCGACGACGGCGGTGATTATCAGGGTGAATGGGTCTGATTGCGCTTTGAGAAGGATGAAGGGTATCAGGACGGCGACGTCGAGGACGATCGCTACCCAGGGGATCCAGGTTTTGGCTTCGACGTCGTCCTTCAGGTGCCGGATGATGCCCCAGTGGATGGCGATGTCCATGACCAGGTAGAGGATCGCGCCGAGGGAGGCGATCTGGGACAGGTCGAAGAAGGCGGCCATGAGAATGGCTAGCCCAGCGGTGATATACAGCGACTGGTGTCCGACCTTGCCGGGCAAGCCGGGGGCCTGGCCCATGTCGCGGAGCATGTCGTAGAGTTTCGAAACTGAGAACAGGCTGGCCACTAGTCCCGAAAGGGTAGCGACCACCGCGATCGCCACGGTCAGGCCCACCCCCCATGACCCGAACGCCGGCTCGGCTGCTTCAGCGAGAGCGTAATCGCGGGCCTCCACGATCTGAGGGACGGTGAGGCTCCCGGTGACCGCGACGGTAATCATCAGATAGAGCACGGTGCATAGACTGATGGCGATCATGATGGACCGCCCAATGTTGCGTTTGGGATCACGCAGGTCCCCACCCTGGTTGGTGATGGTGGTGAATCCCTTATACGCCAAAATGCACAGTGCGACCGCGCCCAGAAATCCCAGGAGCCCTGCATCCGGTGGTGTGCGGTCTGTGGTGGTGAACAGGTCCCCCAGGGAGGAGAGACCGGCGGTGAGGATCCCGGCAACGGCTAGGACCGCGATGCCAATAATCTTGATCGCTGCGGTGACCGTAGCGGAGCGTTCCACCAGCGTGTTGCCTACCAGGTTCACTATCGCTGCGCCCGCAATGGCGATCACAGCCAGGACCGGCACCCACAGCGTAGAGTCCTGCAGTCCGAAGGGACGCAGCAGATAGGTTCCAAAGGTGCGCCCAAGAAGGCTTTCGGCCAGGATCATCGACACGTACATGAATAACGAGAACGAGCCGGCAACCACCCCGGGGCCGTAGGCGGCCTTGAGCAGCATGGCGATGCCGCCGGAAGATGGATTCTTTGCGGAGTAGCGGATGTAGGAGTAGGAGCTGAACCCCACGACCACGGCGCCGGCGAAGAACGCCCACGGTACCCAGCCGCCGGCCAGTTCGGCCACCTGGCCAACGAGCGCGAAGATACCCGCCCCAATCATGACCCCGGTCCCCAGGGCCACGGAACCGGTCAACGACAGCTTCTGCTCATTCTTCGATGATGATTCGGCTTCCATGCGGTCATCCTTTCGCGTCATGCCTGCACCTAGTTTCTTTACGACTGTTCAGCTGGGCTTGCGTGTGGCGGGGAAGGCATGGCCCAAAGGATCCCGTTGAGTCCCCAGCCGAGGATAGTGACGAAGAGTGACACCCGTGACGAATCTGGTCAGCACCAATTCGATAGGTGGCATAAAGAGTCGGGGGTTCTCTCCCAGATCGAGGCTGTACTACTTTGTCGAAGAGATTTTAGTCGGTAGCAAGGGATGCGGCGCTGGCAGCTTCCAGGTATGCCTGCTCTTCCCAGTCCTCGAATGCATCATCGTCGAGGTCTACTTGTAGGTCTTGTTCCACGGTCGCTGGATAGAATTCTTCGTGCACCTCACCAATCACCCCTACCGGCATTCCTGGGGCAAGTTCAGGAAGGTCCTCCTGGTGTATTACCAGCAACGGCTTGATAATGACTGCATCGATGTCGACGACATCCTCTTCAGGTGGAACCGTGTTGCTTACAAGGGTAAACATGTTGGGGGAAATCACCTCTCCGACGATGGCGGCAATGGTAACTTCCTCGCCAACATAGAACTCCAGGTCGTCGAAAAACGCGGTGTCGTAAACACCCGTGTAATCGGCGTAGGGCTGAGCTGGCTCGGACACTTCCTCTAGTACTTCATCGGTTTCCGCCGTCTCCTCATTGACGAGGCTCGGCAGGTCATCGTCGGGACCTGCGCACCCGTTTAGCATGAACAATGTGACGGGGAGGATAGCTATCACAGCCGCACTGCGCAGCGTTTGCCTACTTCGGCTGTCCATCATGGCTCCTGTTCTCGAGTTGAGAGGTTTCCATCCACTCTGTCTGTAGAGCTCACATCGGTCAAGGAACGCTGTCCGCCAGACGTCCGTGCGGAATCGAAGCGTGCGGAATAGAAGGGAGTCACAGCCCGGCTCCTTACTCTTTGCAAGATCACACTTCGGCGGGGCCGGGGATAAGAAGGGTTACGGTCCGATAACTGGGGTAGAAATGCGATACAAAGCTTGCTTACGGTCGAAGGGACGCAGCCAGTATAGTCCCATCACATGCGAGGACCGGTCGCGTCACGGGCCCCGCTGAAGAAGGAATTGGGCCTGGGCACCAATGAGGAGGAACGACTCACACGGCGCGCTTTAGACGCGGCGTTTACCCCACGCTAGTTCGATCAGCGTCGAGACGAAGACCACCAGGGCCGCGGCCCCGGGCCAAATCGCCGCTACGCCCGGGGATAGCAAGACAAAGTCTGGATCTGCGCCGAACATCATGCCCAGCCACTGTCCGATAAGCACCGCTAGCACCGATCCGAGGATCGATCCGCCCACCGCCGACCCAATCCGCTGCCATGCCCCGGGGAGATCCATCCGTTGAACGAGAAGCCAGCCCACCACGATGCCAACCACCAGCTGAAGACCACCAAGCGTCAGATCGGTCACCAAGGCCGCTTCCTCGGGGGCTGGGTCGCCGTACAGACCCCCACCCGGCGCGGCGAACCACCATGCCATACCCATTAGCAACCCCAGACCGACCATTGTGGATGCCCACCAAAGAAGCGAGGTGGGTGGGACGGCGGTGTCTTCGGTGGCAACCGAGTACACCGGCGGCGGATAGCTTCCGGCCTGCTCGGCGTCGGGACTGGAGGATCGCATGACTTATACATTAACAAAGTTATGCGGCACCAAGGCCTCCCTTAGGGTGGGGTGCGTGAATGATCTACGCCCAGCCGACCCAACAGTCCATGACTCAACAGCAGCTTTCCGGGACGCGTTCCGCCGCCATCCGGCCGGGGTAGCGATCATCACTGCTGTCTATGAGGGCCAGCCGTTCGGATTCACCGCAACATCCGTTTCGTCGCTTTCCGCGGACCCGCCCAGGTTTAGCTTCAACATGGCCCGCACCTCCTCGTCCTGGCCCGCCGTCGCGAACACCAACTACATCGGCGTCCACATGCTCGGGCTGGGTAACCGCGAGCTGGCCGACCGGTTCGCCCGAAGCCGCGACCGTTTCAGCGGAGATCACTGGAAGCCCGGACCGCACGGTGTGCCGCTGTTGGAGGGTGTGGCAGCACACCTGATCGGCCGCATCAGCATGAGGCTGTCCTTCGAAAACAACGCGGTCGTGGTCGCCGAGGTGGAGGCCGGCGAGGTCGGCCCGCCGGGCGTTCCCCTGCTCTATCACGGCGGCGTTTACGGGCAACCCACAGCGCTGGATTACGAGATCTAGCGCGTCAGACGCCTACACGTCCAGGCAGGCCGGCCCCAGTAACACTTTCAGGTCGCCGAAGAGCGATGACGTCGGGTTGACTCTCAGTTCAACGCCGAGCCTCATTACTTCGACCTTCCGGTTGCTGTTCAACCGGATCTGGACCTCGCTGGTACCAGGGTGGGTCCTGAGGACGTCCCGCAGCGCCACGACTGCCGTCTCGGTCGCCTTGTGGTGCGCCATGGAGATCACCACCGGCCCGGAATGGCCTTCACTAAGGTCCGGAACGCTGAGCTCCTGCGCGTTCAAGGTGACCGCACCGTCGTCGCGCCGCTGCAAACGTCCGCGGACGACGACGATGAGGTCCTCGGCGAGGACCCCCGCGATTGGGCCGTAAACCTGGCCGAAGAACATCACTTCCATCGACCCGGCGAGGTCTTCGATTTCGGCGCGGGCGTAGGCGTTGCCGCTGTTCTTGGCGATCCGCCGCTGCAACGAGGTGATCATGCCGGCGATGGTGACCATCGCGCCGTCGGCCGGGCCTTCGTCGCTGATGATCGAGGTGATCGAGGAGTCGGCGTGCTGGCTCAGGATCCCGTCGAGTCCCTGCAACGGGTGATCGGAAACGTAAAGTCCCAGCATGTCCCGTTCGAAGGAAAGCTTGTCCTTCTTCTCCCACTCCGGCAGATCCGGCACCTCAACGGAGAGCCCACCCACCGATCCGGGTTCGTCGAAGGCACTGAAAAGGTCAAACTGGTTGGCGGCCTCGTTGCGTTTGAGGACGATCACCGAATCGACGGCTTCCTCGTGGATCATGGCCAGGGCGCGCCGCGGATGCTTGAGCGAATCGAACGACCCGGCCTTGATCAGCGATTCGATAGTCCGCTTGTTGCAGACCACCGCCGGCACCTTCTGCAGGAAGTCGCTGAAGGAGGTGAAAGCGCCCTTCTCGGTGCGGGCTCCCACCATCGCGCCCACCACGTTGGCGCCGACGTTGCGGATGGCCCCCATCCCGAAGCGGATGTCAGTGCCGACCGGGGTGAAGTTGACGCTGGATTCGTTGACGTCCGGCGGGAGCACCGTGATACCCATGCGGCGGCACTCGTTGAGGTAGATCGCGAGCTTGTCCTTGTCATCGCCGACGCTCGTGAGCAGGGCGGCCATATACTCGGCCGGGTGGTGGGCCTTGAGGTAGGCCGTCCAGTAAGACACCAGCCCATAGGCCGCAGAGTGCGCTTTGTTGAACGCGTAGTCGGAGAAGGGCAGCAGGATGTCCCACAGCGTTTTGATCGCCGCTTCGGAGTATCCGTTGTCCTTCATGCCGTTGGCGAAGCCCTCGTACTGCTTATCCAGTTCGGATTTTTTCTTCTTGCCCATCGCCCGGCGCAGGATGTCCGCGCGGCCCAGCGAATAGCCAGCGACCTTCTGGGCAATCGCCATCACCTGCTCCTGATACACGATCAGGCCGTAGGTGGTTCCCAGGATTTCGGCGAGTGGTTCTTCCAGTTCGGCGTGGATGGGGGTGACTTCCTGGGCGCCGGTCTTGCGCAGGGCGTAATTGGTGTGCGAGTTCGCACCCATCGGTCCTGGTCGGTACAGCGCGATGACAGCCGAGATATCTTCGAAGTTGTCGGGGCGCATCAATTTCAGGAGGGCACGCATCGGGCCACCGTCGAGCTGGAACACACCCAGGGTGTCGCCGCGGGCCAGCAGCTCGTAGGAGCCCTGGTCCTCGAGGTCCAGCTCCTCGAGCACCAGGTCGATGTCCTTGTTGAGCTTGATGTTCTCCACCGCGTCGGTGATGATCGTCAGGTTCCTCAGCCCGAGGAAGTCCATTTTGATCAGCCCGAGGTTTTCGCAGGTCGGGTAATCAAACTGGGTGATGATCTGACCATCCTGGTCACGACGCATCAACGGGATGATGTCGATCAACGGGTCCGAGGACATGATGACGCCCGCCGCATGGACGCCCCACTGGCGCTTCAGGCCTTCGAGGCCAAGCGCTGTCTCGAAAACTTTCGCGGAGTCGGCGTCGGACTTCAGCAGTTCACGCAGTTCCTCGGCCTCGGAGTACCGCTTGGAGTTCTTGTCATGCACATCGGTCAGGGCCAGGCCCTTGCCCATGACGTCTGGCGGCATTGCCTTGGTGAGCCGCTCCCCCATCGAGAACGGGTACCCCATCACCCGGGAGGAATCCTTCATGGCCTGCTTGGCCTTGATGGTGCCGTAAGTGACGATCATGGCGACTCGCTCGTCGCCGTACTTCTCGGTGACGTACCGGATCACCTCGGAACGGCGCCGATCATCGAAGTCGACGTCGAAGTCGGGCATGGAGACGCGCTCCGGGTTGAGGAACCGTTCGAAGATCAGGCCGTGCTGCAGCGGATCGAGGTCTGTGATGCGCATAGCGTAGGCGACCATTGACCCGGCACCGGAGCCTCGGCCGGGGCCCACCCGGATGCCGTTGTCCTTGGCCCAGTTGATGAAGTCGGCGACCACCAGGAAGTAGCTGGGGAACCCCATCTGGGTGATGACGCCGGTCTCATACTCGGCCTGCTTGCGGACCGCGTCGGGGATGCCCGTGGGGTACCGGTACTGCAACCCCGTCTCGACCTCCTTCACGAACCAGGACTGCTCGCTTTCACCCTCGGGGACGGGGAAGCCAGGCATGTAGTTTGCTTTGGTATTGAACTCGACGTCGCACCGCTCGGCGATGAGCAGGGTGTTGTCGCAAGCATCCGGGTGATCCCGGAAAATGGAGCGCATTTCGGCGGGCGACTTCAGGTAAAACTCGTCGGCGTCGAACTTGAACCGTTTCGGGTCGGCCATGGTGGAACCGGACTGCACGCACAGGAGCGCCGCGTGGGCTTTCGCGTCCTCGGCGTGGGTGTAATGCAGGTCGTTGGTGGCCACCAACGGCAACCCCAACTCCTTGGCAAGTTTGATCAGGTCCGACTGGACAGCGCGTTCAATATCGAGCCCATGGTCCATCAACTCGCAGAAGAAGTTGTCGACGCCGAAAATGTCGCGGAAATCAGAGGCCGCCTTGACTGCCTCGCGGTAGAGACCGAGGCGGAGTTTTGTCTGCACCTCCCCGGAGGGACAACCGGTGGTGGCGATGAGGCCCTTGCCGTAGGTCTGGAGCAGGTCGCGGTCCATCCGGGGCTTGTAGAGGTAGCCTTCCAGCGATGCCAGGGAAGACATCCGGAACAGGTTGTGCATCCCCTCGGTGGTTTCAGCCCACATGGTCATGTGCGTGTAGGCGCCGGCACCCGAGACGTCATCGCGGCCACCACCACCCCACTTCACGCGGGTCTTGTCAGCCCGGGCGGTGCCCGGCGTCAGATACGCCTCGACGCCGATAATGGGTTTCACCCCGGCGGCCCGCGCCTTGTCCCAAAAGTCGAACGCCCCAAACACAAACCCGTGGTCGGTGGTGGCCAGCGCATTCATGCCCAGTTCCTCGGTGTGGCTGAACAGGTCAGTCAGCCGGGCGGCGCCGTCGAGCATTGAGTACTCGGTGTGATTATGCAGATGAACGAAGGAGTCTTCGCGGGTTGGCTTGGCCGGGGAAGCTTGGGGAGATGCTGATGAAACCACCATCCCATTCTAGGTCAGTCGGCCGGCGCCCCCGGCTGACATGCCGGTCCGCGAACGAGGCGTCACGGCCTAGACGTTCCCGGCCGCCAGGGCGTCGAGGGCATACTGCAGATCATTGGGGTAGGGGCTGGTCGCGCTGACGGTGTCGCCTGAGACCGGATGTTCGAAGGTAAGTTTCTGGGCGTGGAGCCATTGGCGGGTGAGCCCCAGGTTGGCGGCAAGCCGAGGGTCAGCGCCGTATGTGAGATCCCCCACGCAGGGGTGCCGAAGCGCCGAAAAATGGACCCTGATCTGGTGGGTCCGGCCGGTCTCGAGGTTGACCTCGAGAAGGCTAGCCTTCCCAAACGCTTCGAGCACCTTGTAATGAGTCCTGGAGGGCCTTCCGTCTTCCAGCACAGCGAACCGCCAGTCGTGGGCCGGGTGTCTACCAATCGGGGCGTCAATGGTACCAACCAGGGGGTCCGGGAGACCCTGGACCAGCGCATGATAGACCTTCTCCACGGTGCGTTCCTTGAACGCCCGCTTCAGGACCGTGTAGGCGTGCTCGGTTTTGGCGACCACCATCGCTCCGGAGGTTCCCACATCCAGGCGGTGGACAATGCCGGCGCGTTCGGTGGCACCCGACGTCGAGATCCGGTACCCGGCGGCGGCGAGGGCGCCGACG
>NZ_ASZW01000080.1:0-2035 GCF_000468215.1 Arthrobacter sp. CAL618
CCGGCTTGTCGATGACCACCAGATCGTCATCGTCGTAGAGAATCCCCATCCCGTCAACAGTTTCGACGACCACGGCCAGCGGGTCGACGCTTGCCGGAACCCTGATTCTTAGGACGGCACCGGCAGCGGGCCGGTCGGATTTACCAACGGGTTTGCCGTCGCTCGTCACGAACCCTGCCACACACCAGGCGGCGGCAGCGGAGCGGGACACCCCGGCGACGGCGGCGAGCACGGCGTCCGCGCGGGCGCCTCCTAGCTCGGTGGGAACGCGTTCGTCCCGTTCGACGGCGTTCACTTGGCGTCCGCCGAGCCGTCAACCACAGGTTCGTCGTTGCTGCGCTTGCCGTCCATGCCGATCCCGCGCAAGGTGAGCAGACAGATCAGGCTGACGCCCGTGACCACGGCTGAATCGGCGATGTTGAAGATGGCGAAGTTGGGCAGGGCGATGAAGTCGACCACATGGCCCTGCCCAAACGATGGTTCGCGCAGCAGACGGTCGGTCAGGTTGCCGAGCGCGCCTCCGAGGACCAGCCCCAGGGCTGTTGCCCACCACCAGGACGCCACCTTTCGGATCTGGGAGATGATCGCAATTGATACGACGGCCATGATGATGGTGAAAACCCAGGTGTAGTCGGTGCCAATCGAAAAAGCGGCACCGGGATTGCGGATGAAGTGCCAGTTCAGCAGAGGCGGAAGGACCGGGGTGATCTGTCCCTCGGTCATGGTGGAGACGACCCAGATTTTGGTCAACTGGTCAGCTACGTAGATGACGGCGAAGCACGCGACGAAGAGCAGCGCGTAGCGCGCACCCGTACGCCCGCGATGGCTGGCCGCCGTAGGGGTCTCACGGGCGGCGGGGGAGGTTTCATCGGACCCGGTTGGGTTGCCGTGCTCTGGTGTCTGGTCTGTCATAGCGCTTTCAGGTTTGGCGCTGCCGCTGACTGCGCCGGGGTGGGGTGGACTGCCGCATAAAGGTTGACATCCAGCCTACGGCAGAGGCCGACCGCCGGGAATTCCCGGGGGCCGGCCTCTTGAGTTGCCTTTAGCTGGACTGCACCGGTCATCTGGTGCAGCGGTAATACAGGTGAAGCGCCTAGGAGCCGGTGGCTTCGGAAGCTACCGATCCGCGGGAATCCAGATCGCGCAGCTGGCCTTCAATGTAGGCCTTCAGACGTGAACGGTAGTCGCGTTCGAAGCTGCGGAGCTGCTCAACCTTGCCTTCGAGCACAGACTTCTGCTGCTCGAGGGCGCCCAGGGTCTTACGGGTCTTCTCCTCGGCCTCGTTGACCATGCTGCTGGCTTCGATCTGCGCCTCGGCGATGATCTTGTCGCGCTGTTCGACACCGGCGTTGACGTATTCGTCGTGAAGCTTCTGAGCCATCGCCAGCACACCGGCAGCCGATTCAGCTGAACTGGTGCCCGAAGCGGCTGGTGCTGCCGCGGCGGGTGCTGCAGCAGCAGCCGGACGCTCTTCGGACTTCTTCTCTTCACCCTTGGGCTCTTCAACCTTTGGCTGTTCCTTCGCCTTGGGCTCGTCCTTCGCCTTGGGCTCGTCCTTGACCTCTTCGGTATGCGAGCTCGCCGACACGGGGGCGGGAACCACAGCGTTCTGGGACGTTGAGGAGGAGGCGTCCGCGAGCTTGCGCCGCAGTTCGTCATTCTCCTGGTTCAGGCGACGGAGTTCGACAACGATCTCATCGAGGAAATCGTCTACCTCGTCCTGGTCGTAGCCTTCACGAAACTTAGTGGGCTGAAACCTTTTGTTGACAACATCTTCTGGCGTCAGGGCCATCTGGTCACCTCATAGTGGTTATAAGACATGCCTGCCTATGAAGCAGACCTGACTACGGTACCGAATTGCGGACATAAAACTCGAGAATTCACACCAATTATGTGATTCAGCGTATATCTTTTGAGACTCGAAAACTAACCGGCTAGACCGACGTGGCCAAGCCGGCGGCGACGAACATGAGAATGGTTACTCCCAGGAACACCACCAAGAATGCCAGATCCAGTGACACTCCACCCAGCCGCA
>NZ_ASZW01000081.1:0-5011 GCF_000468215.1 Arthrobacter sp. CAL618
GGCGGGTCGGTCACAGTGTAGACGCCCGAAGCCAACACCAGGGCCAGCCTCTTGGGGCGCCAGCCACGCGCAAACATCTGCACGGCATCGTAGACGATCCGAATAATCAGGGCTATCTGTACGACCATCAGTACCAGATAGATCAGAACAAAAACCAAACTCACGCGGCAGTCACAGTCCTAAAAGCGATACTTTGAGAGGAACTCGTGAACCAGTTAACCACGCTAGCTTTGATTGAAGAAACTAGCCTGCGCCTCGCTGGCCTTCTGGTCTTCTCCGAGTACCTCGATGTAGGAGGGCGACAGGAGGAAGACCTTGTTGGTAACCCGTTCGATGCTGCCGTGCAGACCAAAGACCAGACCAGCCGAGAAGTCCACCAGGCGTTTTGCATCCGATTCACCCATGTCGGTGACATTCATGATCACTGGGATGCCGTCGCGGAAGCTTTCACCGATCAGTTTCGCATCGTTGTAGGACCGTGGGTGCACGGTGGTGATCTGACGGAGAGCTGCCGAATCCTCGCGTGAGGACTGTGCGCGCTTGATCGGGGTCACCGGGGCACGGTACTCGTCCACCGGAGCGAGCCTGGCCGCCTGCGGGGCGTCAGCATGCCGGTCGTCACGGTCGTAGTCCACTAGGTGATCCTCGTTCCTGCTTTGTAAGTTCTTCTGCTCGGACTCGTAGTGCTCATCACCGTCGGCGAGCCCAAGATAGATCATTGTCTTGCGCAGTGCGCCAGCCATGGTAGCTCCTGTCGTGTCATTGGGTATAGTCCAGACGCTACCTCAAGGGTGGGCGTTCACCGAGGACCTGCGAACCTATTCTGAGGTGTGTCGCGCCGGCTGCGACCGCGGCTTCGAGATCCCCGCTCATACCAGCCGAGATGCCGGTGGCTGCGGGGAATTCGCCACGGAGCGTGGCTGAGATCTCGGCCAGCTCTCCGAACGCAGCAACGGGGTCTCTGCCCAGCGGCGCAACAGCCATCACACCAGCCAGCGAGAGACCGTCGGTCGCTTGGACGAGCCGCCCCAGGGCGACGACGTCGGTTGGGGCGGCGCCCCCTCGTTGATGCCCACTGATCGTCGCAGCGCGGCTGTCCCCGGTCGACAGATCGACCTGGATAAAGCAGGCGAGGGTCTTGGCGGCGCTGGTGCTGTCAGTGTCCTGGCCCGGTTCGGTTCGCCGGTTAGCCAACGCTTTGCCGAGCGCGGCGACGAGCGGTGCCCGGTCCACCGAATGGACTGCGTGTGCGTAGCGCACCACCGACCGCGCCTTGTTACTTTGCAGCTGGCCGATGAAATGCCAGCGCACTCCCAGGTCCGCGAGCTCCTGGGCCTTGGCTGCGGCCTCCTGGTCCCGGCTTTCTCCCATCTCGGTCACGCCCAGGGCGGCCAGGATCCGCAGGTCGCCCGCCGGGAAATATTTGGTGACAACGATGAGCCGCGGTTTATCGGTACGCCCCGATGCCAGCACCGCTTGATCGATTCGTTGGTGCACCGCCGAGAGCCGTTCGCTGAGCTCGTCGGCGCGCTGGGGGTCGGTCACTGGGTCCACACCAGCCCGGCGATCCGGCCAGCTGCGGGACTGCGACGGTGCGAATACAGTGCCCCGTTCTCAAGGGTGCAGAGTGTCGAGGAATCCTCGCTGACCTGTTGCACAGCCACACCGAGTGTCTCAAGCTGCGCCCGTACGGCTTGAGGCAGATCAAGGCCGGGGGTCGCCCACCGGGTGGTGGCTGTCGCGGCGGGAACCACGGCAGCTACCTCGCGGCGCATCTCCTCGGGGACCTCATAGCAGTCGCCGCAAATAGCGGGGCCAATCCAGGCCACCAGGTTCCGGGCATTCCGGCTGCGCAGCAGCTCGACCGTGTTGGCGATGACGCCGTCGAGGGTACCCTGGCGGCCGGCGTGCACAACAGCCGTGGCTCCCTCTGCACCGCCCCCGGCGGAGAGAACCACCGGAACACAATCGGCGACCATTACCGCCAGCGGGGTTGCCCCGCTGACGCTGACCAACGCATCAGCGCTGATCAGCTCACCCGCCGCTGCGTCCTCGACTATCTCGGCGGTGGCCGAGTGAGTCTGGTGCATGAACCGGAGGGAACCCTCGTCGATACCCATGGCGGCTTCGAGCTCCCGCCGACGCCGAAGGACCGAGGCGGGCTTATCCCCCACATGAAGTGCGAGATTGCCCGCCTGACTATTCGTGAAGGCTACCCAACGGCCGGGGCCGATTTCCTGGCGCCAGAAGAACACGGCGTCGGTGGTTACTTCAGGAAGTCAGGCACATCGAGTTCGTCTGACCGGCTCGAGGAGAAGTCAGGCTCCACCACGGCGGGCAGGTCGACGTCGAACCCTGAGTCGGCTGGGACGTTGTTGCCTGACTGCTGCGACCGCTGCGACCAGGCGCCGAGGCCTGCCGACGCGGGAACCGCTGCGGCCGCCGCCGGGGCGCTCGCTCCGACGGACGGCGCTGAGACCGGCTTGGACAGCTGTGCGCTGGGCTGTGACGTCGCGTCGACCTGGTCAAAGCCAGCTGCAATCACGGTGACCCGAGCCTCGTCGCCGAGGGCATCGTCGATCACGGCACCGAAGATGATGTTCGCTTCGGGGTGCGCTACTTCCTGGACCAGGCGGGCCGCCTCGTTGATTTCGAAGAGCCCCAGATCGGAGCCACCCTGGATGGAGAGCAGAACACCGTGAGCTCCGTCGATCGATGCTTCAAGCAGCGGCGAGGCAATGGCCAGCTCGGCCGCCTTGACGGCCCGATCTTCGCCGCGTGCCGAGCCGATGCCCATCAGCGCCGAACCGGCGCCCTGCATCACTGACTTCACGTCGGCGAAGTCGAGGTTGATCAGGCCAGGCGTGGTAATCAGGTCGGTGATGCCCTGAACACCTGAGAGCAGCACCTGGTCGGCTGAGCGGAAGGCATCGAGCATCGACACGTTCCGGTCGCTGATGGAGAGCAGACGATCGTTGGGGATGACGATCAGGGTGTCAACCTCGTCGCGGAGCGTATCGATCCCGGTTTCGGCCTGATTCGACCGGCGCCGACCTTCAAAGGTGAAGGGACGGGTGACCACGCCAATGGTCAGGGCGCCCAGGGACCTCGCGATACGAGCCACGACCGGTGCACCACCGGTTCCCGTACCGCCGCCTTCGCCTGCGGTAACAAACACCATGTCGGCGCCGCGCAGGACTTCCTCGATTTCTTCTGCATGATCTTCGGCCGCGCGGCGTCCCACCTCTGGGTCGGCGCCGGCGCCGAGGCCGCGGGTCAGTTCCCGTCCGACGTCGAGCTTCACGTCGGCGTCGCTCATCAGCAGGGCCTGTGCGTCGGTGTTGATGGCGATGAATTCAACGCCACGCAATCCCACCTCGATCATTCGGTTGACGGCGTTTACGCCACCGCCGCCGATGCCTACTACCTTGATGACGGCCAAGTAATTCTGCGGTGCTGCCACGGTCCTGTGTCCCTTGTTCGAATGCGCTGTGTGGGGCCTGATCCGGCTGGATCTGTTCCCAGCCTTCACCTTGACAACATTAACTCTCAACTTGAAAGTCAATGTTATGTCAAGTAACTTCTATTCAAGACGCTATGGGCAGGTGCACTCATCTGCAATGACCGAGCCCGCGTGTCGGATAATTCTTTAGCGAGTGACCGGACTCAACGGCGTGCTTACGTCAAAGACCTCGGCCGGCGGATCGGTCTGCGGGCCTGATAGCAGCGCCTCCAGCACCAGCGCCTTGGCCTGGTTCTCGTCCGAGCTACCCCAGAAGATGGTCTGGTCATTGGCGAGGGACAGTTCGACCGAATCCACGGAGTCCGCCGATGCGTGATTGAGCTGATTCAGGATACTCTCCGGCAAGGCGTCGAGCACCTCGGCGATCGAGGAAAACACTTCGCTGTTTACCGCATCGGTGCCGCCATCGATGAGGGGCAGCTGAACGGCATTGCGGTCGGCAACCGAGGCAAGTTGGCGCCCCTCCGCATCGATGAGGATAAAACGCTCGCTGCTCTGCAGGATCGCCACCGGTATCCGTTCCTCAATGGTGATCGCCAGGCCCGACGGCGGTACGGCGGCCACCGTGACGCTTTCAATCGGTGCGAACCCTTCGAGGAGCTGCTCGACATCCTCGTCGGCGATCTGTGGCAGGGGTGTTCCCAGCAACGGGTCGAGGGCGGCCGTGGCCTCCTCGGTGGTCACGAGCGTATTGCCGCTCACCTCGACGGACCGTAGCGCCAGGGCGGGCGAAAAAATGAGATAGGCAAGCAACCCCGCCATCAGTAGCACCACACCGGTGAGGCCCAGGATGAGATTCCGACGTCGACGCTTCCTGGGCGGCTCAGGGAAGGCAACCACCGAATTGGCGGTGTCATCATCGTCAGGTTCCTCCGGTAGCCACGGGTCCCCGGGGATCTTGAGCATCGAGACCTTACTGCTGGTGACCCGTGGCACCCGGACAGGCGCCGGCGCGCCGGACCCCGTCCCTGACCCCGCAGCCAGCTCGGAACCCGCGCCGGCCTCGGCCCCTGCACCGGGGGGTTTCGGCTTGCGACGGCTCATGAGTCGCGGGCGCTGTTGTCGGGCAGGGTGAGCAGGCCGACGAGGTCGGCACCGTACTGGGTGACGTCACCCGCCCCCACGGTCAGGATGATGTCCCCAGGGGCCGCACGGTCAACGACTGCCCTGACGGCTGCTGCGGGATCCGGGGCGTACCCGCCGGGCACGGTGAGTTGGTCGGTGATCAGTCGGCTGGTCACGCCGGGCATCGGGTCCTCCCGGGCCGCATATATATCCAGTACGGTGGCCGAGTCCGCCAGGTTGAGCGCCTGGGCGAACTCCACCGCGAATTCCCGGGTGCGGGAGAACAGGTGCGGCTGGAAGAGGACGTGCACGTGGTGGCCGGCAGCGACGGCGCGTGCCGCCGTCAGGGCCGCCGTCACTTCGGTGGGGTGATGAGCGTAGTCGTCGAAAACCCTCACTCCCCTGCCAGCCCCCTTCGCCTCG
>NZ_ASZW01000082.1:0-5208 GCF_000468215.1 Arthrobacter sp. CAL618
GGCGGGGTCGACGCCCAGTTCGAGGGCGACGGAGAATGCTGCTGCCGCGTTCCGCACGTTGTGTTCACCGGGCACGTTCAGCTGGAGTTCCTGCTCGCTGTCCAGTCCGTCCACTGAGAACGACAGCATGCTTGTGGAGGCACTACCCACGGCCTGGGTCGCACCAATCCGCACGTCAGCCGTCGGCGAGTATCCGTAGGTCCTGATCCTGCGGGTGTCGCCGACCCGTCCGGCGAGGGCTGCCGCACCGGCGTCGTCGACGCAGGTCACCAACACGCCGTCGTCGGCGGGCAGCAGGGCGGCGAACTGGTCGAATACCTCGTACACCGCTGCGGCCGTCCCGTAGTGGTCCAGGTGGTCTGCCTCCACATTGGTCACCACAGCGATCTGCGGCGAGTAGTTGAGGAATGAGCCATCCGATTCATCGGCTTCTGCAACAAAGACGCCGCCATCACCCCAGGCCGCGTTGACCCCAAGCGCTGCGACCTCACCGCCGATGGCGAAAGATGGGTCGAACCCGGCGGACTGCAGCATCACCGTGATCATCGCGGTGGTGGTGGTTTTGCCATGGGTACCAGCGACCGCCACCACTTCCCTGCCGGACATCGCGGCGGCCAGGGCCTGGGACCGGTGCAGGATCCGCAGGCCCTGTTGTTGGGCGGCCACCAGTTCGGGGTTGGTCGCCCTGATGGCGGTGGAGATCACGACCGTGTCGACGCCTGCAACATTCTCGGCCCGCTGGCCGACGGCGGTACGCGCCCCGAGGGCAGCGAGGGCCTGCAGGCCCCGCGAGTCCGCGGCGTCGGATCCGGACACCTGAACGCCCTGGCCCAGCAACACTCGGGCCACTGCCGACATGCCGGCGCCGCCAAGGCCAATGAAATGGACCCGCCCGAGATCGGCGGGGGTCAGGGTGGTTCCGGTCATGACTGTGCCCCGCGTCCGGCGGCGACGACGAGTCGGGCCATCTGAGTATCGGCGTCACGCACTCCGAGCCGGGCGCTGGCTGCGGCCATCGCGTCGAGGGCGGCCTGGTTTTTCAGCAACGGAAACACGTGTCCGGTCAACCAGTCTGCCGTCAGCGCAGCGTCGTCGACCAGCAGCGCGCCCCCCGCGGTGATCAGGTCCGCCGCGTTCCGGCGCTGCTCTCCGTTGCCGTGCGGCAGCGGGACGAACACTGCGGGCAGCCCGACGGCGCTCACCTCGCACACGGTGGCGGCCCCCGCACGAGCCAGCAGCAGGTCTGCGGCCGCGTAGACAGTTTCCATATCGTCGACGTACTCAATCTGGCGGTAGCCTTCGGCCTGGAGCGGTCGCCCATCGGCGCCCGTCACACCTTTGCCGCCTCCGGTAATGTGCAGCAACTGGATTCCCTCGGCCGCGAGCAGGGGCACCACGGCGGCGACGGCCCGGTTGATGCTGACAGCCCCTGACGACCCACCGGTCACGATCAGTGCGGGCTGGGTGGTGTTCAGCCCAAGGGCAGCGCGGGCGGCAGCCCGGGAGGTGGCACGGTGGAGGGTGGAAATACTGCGTCGCATCGGCATGCCGACCACCTGAGCTTTGGGGAGGCCGGTGCCCTTGAAGGCGACCGCCACAGTGGTGGCAATCCGCGCTCCGAGCCGGTTGGCCAGCCCTGGCTGGGCGTTCGCCTCATGGATCACTACCGGGATTTTCCGGCGCCACGCAGCCAGGTACAGGGGTGTGGAGACGTAACCGCCGACGCCGACGACGACGTCGGCCTCCGCGCGGTCGAGTACGCCCAGCGCCTGCCGGACGGCGCGGATCAGCCGGGTGGGGAGCTTCACCAGGTCGATCGACGGGCGGCGAGGCATCGGGACCCGGTCAATCGTCTCGAGCTGGTACCCCGCAGCCGGAACCAGTCGTGTCTCCATTCCCGCGGCAGTCCCCACAACTACCTGCCGGGTGTCAGGATCGTGTTCAGCCAGGGCATGGGCAATGGCCAGCAGTGGACTGATGTGACCGGCGGTACCGCCGCCGGCCAGGACCACCGAGAGGGGGTTTGTGCTCATCGGGCTGCTGGTTCGCTTTCTGTGGAACGGGGATCTGTAGTGGTCCCGGCTACTGCGCCGGAATCTGGTGCTGGGGGCATTTTGCGGGCGAAGGCCAGCAGGACTCCGACCGCCCCAAGGGTGAAGGTCAGCGCCGACCCACCGTAGGAGATGAAGGGTAGCGGAACACCGATGACGGGCAGGACGCCGGTGACCATCCCAATGTTCACGAACGCCTGGCCGATCAGCCACACCAGAATGGAGCCGAGCAGGATTCGCACGAAGGGGTCGGTGTAGCGTCGGGCAACCCTGATGGTTGCGACGGCGAGGATCCCGAACAGGATGACCACCACCAGGGTGCCCACCAACCCAAACTCTTCACCAATGATCGCGAAGATGAAGTCGTTGTGGGCTTCGGGAATCCAGTTCCACTTTTGCCGGCTCTGCCCAATACCGACTCCCCACCAGCCGCCGGACGCCAGCGCGAAGAGCCCGTTGTCGGCCTGCAGACACAGGTCCTGACCGTCATCGCAGCTGAGCCGCAGCCAGGCTGTGATCCTGTCGCTGCGGTTGCCACTCACCAGCACCATGACGATTGCGCCGGCGATACCAGCGATCCCTGCGATGGTGAACATTTTCATTGGCGCCCCGGCGAAGAAGAGCGCCGCCGCGAGAATCATCATCATGATGATCACGGTGCCCAGGTCACCACCGAGTAGGACCAGCCCGATCGGGAGCCCACCCAGGGGCAGGGCTGGGATCATCGCGTGTTTCCAGTTGCGGATCAGCCGCCCCTTGCGGGCCAGAACACTGGCCAGCCAAATGGCGAGGGCAAGTTTCGCCGGTTCGGAGGGCTGCATGGTGAAGCCGCCGATTTGAATCCAGTTCTGGTTGCCGTTGATGTTCACGCCAATGGCAAGTACGAGGACCAGAAGAACTACCGCGATGCCGAGCACCGGCCACGCCATCATGCGGTAGGCGCGCGCACCGAACCGTGACAGGAGCAGCATCAGGACCAGCCCACCGGCGGCCCACGTGGCCTGCCTGAGGAACAGGTCGAACTCGCTGCTGCCCTCGGCGATCGCTTCCACCGAAGATGCTGAAAGCACCATCATCAGACCGATCGCCGTCAGTGCGAGGGCCGACCCGAGGATCATGTAGTAGCTGGCGCCGCTGGCCTGCTTGTCGCTGCCTTCGAGGTACGTCCAGAACTGTCCGAAGCGGGCGCGGAGACCCTTCTTCGCCGGGGCGTTGCCCTCAGCGGAGGGGGTGGAAGGTGTGGGGGTGTTGGGTGAGGCGGGTACAGAGGGCGTTCGGGAATGCTGACGCATCACCGGCTTCCGACGGACTGGCCGGGTGGGCGTGGTGACCATTAGAACTCCTTTGCGGTCTTCGCCTGCCCTTCCACGATCACTTGGACGGCCTCGATAAAGGCCTTGCCCCGGTGAGCATAGGAGGAAAACTGATCCATGGATGCTGCCGCCGGGGCCATCAACACGGTGTCGCCGTCGCCAGCTAACCGCGCAGATTCCCTTACCGCCGATTCCATCACCCGCTCGCCCAGGGGCGCGAGGGTGGAATCGTCGGCCAACGTCACATCTTCAGTCTCTCCCGGGGCCACTTCGATCAGTGGAACATCCGGAGCGTGTCGGCGCAATGAACCGATCAGGTCCGAGCTGTCGGTGCCGATCAGCACCACCGCCTTGAGTCGCTGCGCGTGCGTCTGCACCAGCTGGTCGTAGTTGACGCCTTTGGAGAGCCCCCCGGCGATCCAGATCACCGAGTGGAAGGCCGAAAGGGACGCTGCTGCCGCATGCGGATTGGTCGCTTTGGAGTCGTTGATCCACAGGATTCCGTCCCGCGAGGAGACGAGCTGGATCCGGTGCTCGGTGGGCTGGTAGTTCCGGATCCCGGCGCGGATCGCTGCCGGCTCGACGCCCGCTGCCCGAACCATTGCGGCGGCCGCGAGGGCGTTCGCCACCAGGTGGCGGGGCACCAGCTCCCCCAGGTCCTTGATCGCAGCCAGCTCAACAGCGGAATCCTTGCGCTGTTCGATGAAGGCGCGGTCCACCAGGAGGTCATCGACCACTCCCAGCATGCTGACTGCCGGCGTTGAGGTGGTGAAACCGATGGCTCGGCAGCCCTCGATGACGTCGGCTTCCTCGACCATCCGTTCGGTGGCGGGCTGTTCGGCGTTGTAGACGCAAGCCACTTTGGTATTGGCGTAAATCTTTGCTTTGTCGGCGGTGTACTGATCGAACCCACCGTGCCAATCGACGTGGTCCTCCGCAACGTTCAGGCACACACTCGCCAGCGGCGAGATGGACCCGGTCCAGTGCAGCTGGAAACTGGACAGTTCGACGGCGATGAAATCGTAGCCTTGCGGGTCACGGATCGCGTCGAGAATGGGGGTACCGATGTTGCCCGCGGCGACGGCGCGGAGGCCTGCGGCCAGCAGCATCGACTCCACCAGAGAGACGGTGGTGGTTTTGCCGTTGGTGCCGGTGATGGTCAGCCACTCGGCGGTGGGGCGGCCTTCGCGGATCCTGACCCGCCAGGCCAGTTCGACGTCGCCCCAGACCGGGATTCCTGCGTCTTTTGCGGCCCTGAGGAGCGGCTGCTGCGGGGTCCAGCCCGGTGAGGTGACCACCAGATCGGGCTGGCTGCCATCGATGAGCGGAATTCTCGTTGCGTGTTCGGCGCCGAGGAGGACGTCCACGGCACCGACGATCGACAGCGTGTCCGCCTTGGCGCGGTTCTCGGCCGAATCGGATCCGTCGACTACCACCACGCGGGCACCCAGTTCAATGAGCGTATCGGCGACGGAGAACCCGGACAGGCCGATGCCGGTGACTACTACCCGCAGCCCTTTCCAGTCGGCATCCCAGGTGGTCAGGGAATCGAGGTCACGGGCACCCGCGGGGATGGTTCCGGTCATATCAGCACCACCCATTCGGCGTAGAAGATTCCGAGTGCGGTGGCCACGAATAGCCCGGCAAGAATCCAGAACCGGACGACAACTGTGACTTCCTGCCAACCCTTGAGTTCGAAGTGGTGCTGGAGCGGAGCCATTTTGAACACCCGTTTGCCGCCGGAGAGTTTGAAGTAGCCGACCTGGATGATCACCGACAGCGTGATCATGACGAACAGCCCGGCGAGGATGACGAGCAGCAACTGGGTGCGGGACAGGATCGCG
>NZ_ASZW01000082.1:5218-11207 GCF_000468215.1 Arthrobacter sp. CAL618
CCGCCGATGGCGAGCGAGCCGGTGTCACCCATGAAGATCTTTGCAGGCGAGGTGTTCCACCAGAGGAACCCGACCAGCGCACCGCACATGGTGCCGGCGATGAGGGCCAGATCGAGAGGGTCCCGGACGGTGTAACAGACGCTCCTGGCGACCTCGTCGAGTGCGCAACTCTGGTTGGACTGCCAAATGCCCATCAGCATGTAGGCGCCGAACACCAGGACGGATGCCCCGGCCGCAAGGCCGTCGAGACCGTCGGCGAGGTTCACGCCGTTGCTGGCTGCGGTGATGATGAGGTTGGACCAGATGACGAAGAGGACGGCGCCAACGATGGTGCCGGCGAAGGCCAGGTCGATCGACGTGTCGCGGATGAATGAAATGGCCGTTGAGGCCGGCGTCCTGCCGTTTTCGTTCGGGAAGCCAAGCGCAAGGACGGCGAAGATGATGCCGACGAGGGTCTGTCCCGCGATTTTCGCCGGGGCGCTGAGGCCCAGACTCCGCTGTTTGGAGATCTTGATGTAGTCGTCGAAGAATCCGACGATTCCCATGCCGACCATCAGGAGTAGCAGCAACAGACCCGAGACGGACGGCCCGGTGGAGACTCCGGCCCAGATCATCAGCAGGTGGGTGACGAAGTAGGCAATCAGGACGGAACCGACGATGACGGCGCCGCCCATGGTGGGCGTCCCGCGCTTGGTGTGGTGGGCTGTGGGGCCGTCATCGCGAATGAATTGACCGTAGCCACGGTTCACGAGCAGGCGGATAAACAGTGGGGTACCCACGAGGGCCAGCACCAGCCCCATGGCTGAGCCGATCAGTAGCGCAATCACAGCTGCGGCCCCCCTTGGAGGTCAGTTGGGCCGGGCTCTGATGGTTCAGGCGTGGCAGTGGATGGTGCAACAGTCGAGGACAATGCTATCCGATCACCTAAAAATCGAAGCCCCGCCCCGTTGGAGGATTTGAACAGCACCAGGTCTCCAGGTTCCAGAGCCGAGGCGAGAATTTCCTCGGCCGCCGCGACGTCATCGGCGAACAGGACCTCATCCCCCCAGGACCCCTCGAGGACTGCACCGTTATAGAGAGCACGGGCCCCCATCCCGATCACGAGCAGCTTGGTGATGTTGAGCCGAACCACGACCCGGCCGACGGCGTCGTGCTCGGTGATCGATTCGTCGCCGAGTTCGAGCATTTCGCCGAGCACGGCCCAGGTGCGGCGACCCCGCCCTAGTTCGGCCAGGGTACGAAGCGCGGCTCGCATTGAGTCAGGATTGGCGTTGTACGCGTCGTTGATGACCGTCACGCCGTCGGCGCGTTCGGTGCGTTCCATCCGCCAGCGACTCCGTGCTTCCGACCGCGACAGGGCGTCGGCGATGGCTGCGCCCGGGATGCCGAGCGTCCCGGCAATTGATGCGGCGGCGAGGAGGTTGGTGATTTGGTGCGTCCCGATCAGCCGTGAGGTGACCTGATGCTCGGTGGACCCGTCGGGACCGGGCAGGCCCAGCGTGAATGATGGGTGCCCACCGGGGGTGGTTGTGACACCGGTGGCCCGAACAACTGGTCCGCCGCCGGGGAGATGCGAGTTGTCGGAAGTGAAGTAGAGCTTGGACGCGGCGGTCACGGTCTCCATGGCCAGGACCCGGGCGTCGTCGGCGTTGATGATTGCCGTTCCGCTTCCCGGCAGCGAACGAAGCAGCTCCGACTTGGCCTTGGCGATGTTGTCCACTCCACCGAACTCTCCGGCGTGGGCGCTGCCAACTCCCAGGACGACACCGATATCGGGCGCGACCATGTCCGCCAGGTAGGTGATCTGCCCGATCTTAGTGGCACCCATTTCGATGATCAGATACCTGGTGTCGTAATCGGCGCTGAAGACGGTCAGCGGAACGCCCACCTCGCCGTTGTAGGACCCGATCGGGGCAACAGTGGGGGCATGCTCCCTGAGGATGCCTGCCAGCAGGTCCTTGGTGGTGGTCTTACCGGCCGACCCGGTAATGCCGATCACCGTCAGCGGCGAATGGGCGCGCAATCTTTCCACCACGGCGGCAGCGAGCCGGCCCATGGCCAGCACCACATCGTCGACGACGACGGCGGGGTACTCGCCAGCACCAGCGGCGTCCTCATTCGCTACCGGGTGTTCCAGCAGTGCCAGCACAGCCCCATTACGGAAGGCCTGCGGCACGAACTGGTGACCGTCAGCGTTTGCACCGGGCTTGGCGACGAACAGGCCACCGGCCTGTACCTCGCGGGAATCCACGGTGACGGAGCTAACGGTCTGGGTCTGCCGTGCTGCGGCAGTGGGGGTCAACTGACCCTTGGTGATTGCCGCGATTTCGGCTGCGCTTAGTTCAATCATGACGGTCTAGAATTCTATCCTGTGGCTGGGGTGGACAGAGAATCCGTAGCGTGTCAACGCCCGGGCCAGTTCCACCCGGTCGTCGAGCGGCAGGTTGACTCCCTTGACTTCCTGCCAGACCTCGTGGCCCCGCCCAGCAATCAGGACCGTATCAGCAGCGGTGGCCATTGCCACTGCGCGGTCGATCGCCTCGGCACGGGGATAAATTTCGAGTACCTCGCACGGGCGTTCGGCGGCGTCACGGGCCCTCAGTGCCCCCTCCAGGACACCCTGCCTGATCACGGCCTCGTCTTCATCGTGGGGGTCGTCGTCGGTGACAATCACCACGTCGGCCAGCTGCGCGGCGGTGGCCCCCATGAGTGGACGTTTGGTCTGGTCCCGCTGTCCGGTGGCGCCGAACACCACAATCAGCTTCGCCTCCGGGTCGGGAGGCCTGACCGATTCCAGGGTGCGGGCCAGAGCATCAGGGTTGTGGGCGAAATCGACTATTGCTGCCGGGTGGTCGCCGATGAGCTGCATGCGTCCTGGTACTGCCGCCGAGAACGGATCTGCGCTGTCCGCGGCGCGCTGCACGTCGTCTGCAGCCACCCCTGAGGCGAGCACCATTACCGTCGCCAGTGCGGCGTTCGAGATATTGAAGGTACCCGGCAGGCCCGAGTGCAGCGTGAGTTCTTCCCCCGCTGGTCCGTGCAGCGAGAATCGGTGGCCGAGCCCGCGTTTGACCACATTACGAACCTGCCAGTCGGCGGTGCCGGNCCCGCCGCCGTTCGTGTCGGCGTCGTTCGTCTGGGCGCCGTTCGTGTGGCCGTCGTTCGTCTGGGCGTCGTCGTCCTGGGTGACGCTCGTGCTGAGGGTGACGACGTCGGCCCCGGCCACCTCGGCCATTTTCAGGCCCCACGGGTCGTCGATAATGATGACCGCGCGGCTCGTCCGTTCCCGCGCGAAGAGTTCAGCCTTGACCGCAAAGTACTCCTCCATGGTGCCGTGCAGGTCGAGGTGGTCCTGGGTCAGGTTGGTGAACCCGGCCACGTCGAAGTGGACGCTGTCCACCCGACGGTACTCAATCGCGTGGGAAGACACCTCCATGGCGGCGGTTTCGATCCCCCGTTCACGCATCAACCCGAGGATGCCATGTACCTGCGGCGATTCGGGGGTGGTGAGAGCGCTGGCGATTGGTTGGCCGCCGGCATGGATCTCAATGGTTCCCATCAACCCGGTGGTCCGACCCAGCCCCGCCAGCAACGCATTGATGAAGTAGGTGGTGGTGGTTTTGCCGTTGGTGCCGGTGACGCCGAACAGGGCGGGCCGGCTCGTTTCGTCCGGCTGACTGTTGAAGATGGTCGCCGACAGTGGACCCACGAGTTCCCTGAGGCGGGCAGCTCTGAACAGGGGAACGGTGCCGACCAGTTCGGCTGCGGCGGCTTCCACCCCTGCCTCGTCGGTCAGGACGGCGACGGCGCCAGAGCGCAGAGCGGCGGCGGTGAACGACGCACCGTGCCTGCCTGAACCGGGTAGGGCTATGTACAGATCCCCGGCCCTGATCATTCTGGAATCAATCGCCACCCCGGTCACACGGACGTGTGCGGCGGCGTCGTCGTACCCGGGAACCGGTTCGACAGTCGGCAACCCGGCTGGAAGGTCGCTGAATGCCTGTGCCAGCGGGACCGGAGCCACGACTGCTGGACGCATCCCGGCATCGGGTTGCGCGGCGGAATCTTCAATTGTTGGCACGTGTGTTGCTCCGGGTCAGTACTCGATGGGGTAGGTCTCGGGCTTGCCGGTGGATGGTGCGACGTTCCTGGCGTTGAGCACCTGTTCCATTACCTTTTGGAATGACTCCCCCGGTATCAGATAATACAGATCGCCCTGCGGCCGCTGCAGCGTCACCACCACGACGTACTCCGGGTCATCCATTGGCGCCATGCCAGCGTAGGTGAGGGTGTACCCGTCGTAGCCGCCGGTAGCGCTTGGCGCTTCGGCCGTGCCCGTCTTGGATCCCACGCGGTATTCGTCCAGCGCACCCGAAGCACCTGAGCCATCAACGGTAACGGTTTCGAGCATCTTCTGTAGCTGGCCTGAGGTTTCAGTGGAGACCACTTCGACGCCCTCGTCCTGGGGCACCTTGTGCTCGGTTCCGTCGGGGTCAATGTAGGCATCGATCAACCGTGGTTTCAGCCGGACGCCGTCGTTGGCGATCGTCTGGTAGACCATCGCGGTGTGCAGCGCGGTCTGCGCGAGGCCCTGCCCGAACAGCACCGTGTACTGCTGGCGGTCGTCCCACTCTTCCGGCTGGGCGAGGATACCGCTGGTCTCACCGTTCAAACCGACATCGAGGGGCTGCCCGATCCCAAACTTGGTGAGCCAGTCGTAGCGCTGTTGCTTGCTGAGCTGCTCACCAATCATCACCGTTCCGGTGTTCATGGATTTGGCGAAGATTCCGGCGGCGGTGCGCTGCTCCTCGCCATGCTCGAAAGCATCCTTGAACGTCTGGTTGTCCACGGTGTAGGTGTTTGGCAACAGGAATTCGCTGGTCGGTTCAATGATTCCCTCCTCCAGCCCTGCTGCCATGGTGATCAGCTTGGTGGTGGAGCCGGGCTCGAAGGATGAGGTGACCGAGAGGGGTTTACGAAATTCGGGTTCAGTGGCTCCCGGGTTATTCGGGTCCATGGTGGTGGACTCGGCCATCGCGACAATGCCGCCGGTATCCGCTTCGACGACCACGATGTTGCCCCACTGGGCGTCGTACTCCTCCACCTGGGAGGCGATGGTCTGCTGGGCAAACCACTGGAGATCCTGGTCGATGGTCAGCTTGACTGACTGTCCGTCCTTGGCTGGCACATCCTCGTTGGTGGCGTAGGGAATCCGGATGCCGTCACCGCCGATCTCAAAGGTGCGGCTACCTGCTTCGCCGGTGAGCCGGTCGTCCTGGGTGAGCTCGAGGCCCTCATTCTGCTCGCCAACGAACCCGACGATTGATCCGGCGACCGGCCCGGAGGGGTAGGTGCGAAGGCTGACCGGGTCGGCGTAGACACCAGGCATCCGCACGGCCAATGCGGCGTTCTTGACCTCAGGGGTGACTTCCTGGGCGACATACCCGAACTTTTTGTCCCCGATGATTGCCGCCTCGAGGGTGGCCGCATCCTGGCCGAGGATCGTCGAGAGCTCGGCAAAACCCTCATCCATGGTGAGCTCCTCGCGGTCCCCCTCATCGTTGATCCGGGCGAAGGTGTCGCCTTCGGCGAGGGTCTGATCCACCACGATGTCGAAGCGCTCCACGCTGCGGGCCAGGTAATTTCCCTTGCTGTCGAGAATATCGCCGCGCATTGGCTGCACCGGGAACGATTCAAGCCGCTTATTCAGTCCGGCCTGCGCCATGCCGCCGAGGTCGAGCGCCTGCACCTGAAATAACCGGACCCCCAGCACCAGCAGGAGGATCAGGACGAAGGCCAGACCTACGCGTAGCCTTTTCGCGCCGAGAGCCACCCGGAATTTGTCGTGCTCAGTTGCTGTAGCCACTTCAATATCCTTCGGTGTCTTTCGGGTGATCGTCGATCGTGTGCGTTACCCGCCGGTGCCTTGCTGTGGTGCTGGAATTGATCCGCCGTTAAGCTCGATAGCCTGCGGCTGCTCGGCGGGGGG
>NZ_ASZW01000083.1:0-8594 GCF_000468215.1 Arthrobacter sp. CAL618
GGCTGGTGCGTCGGCTGCAGACGCTGCAGCTTCCTCCCTTGGAGGGGCCTCGACAGCAACCGCGACGCCAGCCGTGGACACCTCGGGGGCGGCGATGAGCGCCAATGGCTCGCCGCCCTCCTTCGCAGCCTCGGGACTACCTGCAATTTTCATCGAATCTACATCAATGGAGCCGAATCCAGGGGAGGCGACCATGCCGAGTTCCCTGGCTTCCGCAGCGAGGTTCTGTGGCGCATTGAGGTCTTCCATTTGCTGGGTGAGCGCCTGGTTCTCCTGATTCAGGGCGATCTGCTGGTTACGCAGTTCCACAAGTTCATACTGGCTACTGGAGACCGAGATATTGAGCATCAGAACCGTCACCAGAGCGCCGACCAGGGCGATCATGCTGAACACCGCGAAGGGGATCCGACGCCGGGCCGGTCCGGCTGGCACCAGCGAGAGCGGCGTCCGGACCTGCTGGGAGGATCCGCTTCCCGTTTCGGGGGTAGCCAGCGACGCGTAGGATTCAGCGAGTTGCTGGCTCATGATGCATTCCTGTCTTTGGTGCTTCGAGTGTTCTTGATTCGTTCTACTGCGCGCAGCTTTGCCGATGCCGCCCGCGGGTTTTCTTCAATTTCCTGCTCGGTCGGGGCTTCGGTGCCCTTGGTCAGCGACTTGAGGTAGGGCTTGTGCTCCTCGAGTTCCACCGGAAATCCGACTGGGGCTGAGGAGCGGGTACCGGCGGTGAAGGCAGCCTTGACGATCTTGTCCTCGAGCGAGTGGTAGGACATGGCCACCGCCCGCCCGCCGAGAATCAGTGAGTCGACGGCGGCGGGAATTGCCCGTTCGAGCACGGTCAGCTCCTCGTTGACTTCGATCCGGAGCGCCTGGAAGGTCCGTTTGGCCGGGTGTCCCCCGGTCCGTGCCGCCCCTGCGGGGACCACGGCGCGGATGACGTCGACCAGTTGGCCTGTCGAGGTGAAGGGGGTGTCACGGCGGGCGGCGACAATGGCCGATGAGATCCGGCCAGCGAACTTCTCCTCACCCCAGGCACGAATAATGCGGAGCAGGTCCGTCTCGGAGTACACGTTGACGACGTCTGCTGCGGTCTGCCCAACGCTGGTATCCATCCGCATGTCCAGTGGCGCGTCATAGGAGTAGGCGAATCCCCGGTCACGTTCGTCCAGTTGGAGGGAGGACACTCCCAGGTCGAAGAGCACACCGTCAACAGCATCGATGCCCAGATCCTCGAGGACCTCGGGAAGCTCGTCATACACCGCGTGGACCAGATCAGTTCGCCCCGAGAAGGTTGCGAGCCGTTCGCCGGCCAGGGCAAGTGCCTGCAGATCGCGGTCAATCCCGACCAGGTGTGCCTGCGGAAACCGTGCCAGCAGGGATTCGGAGTGCCCGCCCATGCCCAGCGTGGCATCGACGACCACCGGCGTACGGCCGGCAGCTACCGCGGCGAGGAGGGCTGGTTCGAGGAGCGAGATGCAGCGTTCACGCAGTACCGGTACGTGCCGTTCACCGGTAGGACGATCGTCGCTCATCCATTCGCTCCTTCCTCAGTGTTGCCTGCTTGGTTGTCTGTACAACACGTTTCTTGAGCCAGATCCCCATCCGACCAGGCGCGGTGCCCGCCTGGCTCCGGGGAAGGTGAGCCAGGTGGAACGTACGCCGGGCGGCTGGAGATCTCGTCCAAGAAGCCGTCCTGCATTTCGTGCGGTACTGCGTGGTGATGTGCGGTACTAGAAGAGACCCGGGAGAGCGTCCTCGTCGGTTTCGGAGAACGTGTTCTCCTGCTCCGCCAGATAGTTGTTCCAGGCCGTGGCGTCCCAGATCTCAGCACGGCTGCCCGCGCCAATCACTGCAAGTTCCCGGTCCAGTCCCGCATAGGTCCGAAGCGCCTGAGGAATGGTGATTCGTCCCTGCTTGTCGGGGACCTCATCTGAGGCCCCTGACAAAAACACCCTGCTGTAATCACGGGATTGCCGTGACGACAGCGGTGCTGTCCGCATCTGTTCGTGAAGCTGTTCAAACTCGCGCTGACTAAAAACGTAGATGCACCGTTCTTGCCCCCGGGTCAGCACCAATCCGTTGGATAGTTCCTCCCGGAACTTCGCTGGAAGGATCAACCTGCCCTTTTCATCGAGACGTGGCAGATGGGTTCCGAGGAACATCTGCCACCGCCCATCCAATCCGGAAAGCACCTCGCGGCACCACTACGCTCTTATAACCACCACTTTACTCCACATCCCTCCCCCGTCAATCCATTTAGGGGTTCCGACGCGATGAATTTCCTGGCAGTTCCCTGTATCGGTGGGACTGGAGCGCGGTGGTGGGAAGTGGAGGGATTTGAGCCGCCACAGCACACCCGGTCCTGACGATCCGGCCTCAGGGCGAGAAAAACGCCCGTTAAACGCCGATAGACCCGACTATGCGGGTCTATCGGCCAAGCAAATGATTGGGATTTACGCCAAGTGGATGAAAGTGGAGGGCGCTGGCGGCCGACCGATTGGCAACGTTAGGGCTGTTCGCGCTTGCGCTCGTCCCACTTCTCTTCGAGGGTGCTCAGAAAGCCTCCACTACGATTGACGGGCGCCGTTTTAATTCCCTGAGGCATTGGCGCTGATTCGGAGCCCTTGCCCCGGCTGGTGGCGTAATACACTCCAGCTCCCATGACCAGGAATCCTGCGACGCCCACCAGAATAATCTGGTTCGCTACGCCCAGCAGCAGAATCAAAATGCCTGCGACCGTCATCAACGCGCCGATGACGATCCTGCGCGTTGAAATCGTCCGCTGGGGGCTCGACGCCATCGAGCTGGCAAACTTTGGGTCGTCGGCGTGAAGCTGCTGCTCCAGCTGATCAAGCAGCCTCTGTTCGTGTTCCGAGAGTGCCATCACTGCCTCCATACTGATAATTAATCCTGGTCCCTCACCTCAACTAACGAGTACCTGATCAATCCAGTTCCCTACGACGGCATCGTCGCTGAGAGTGTTCCAAATTGACCGGCGTAGCTTGTTGATGTTGGCCTGTGCTCTAAGGATAGAGCGCAATGCCCACAAGGGAAAGTCGCAGCCCTGTCGGGTGAAAATCAGGGCTGCCAGCGTCCTTCAGGGAGGCGTTCAGGGAGCCGTATCGGTCGGTTTTCGAAACAGCTGGGCTGGCTGGATAGCCGACTTACCAAACTTCCGATTGACCTCATCGAGAGCCGACTCGGCGAGCCGCCAGTTCTCGTCCCGTCGGTCGATGGTGAGCTGTTGCCCCAGTCCCGACGATGGCTCCAGCTGGTCCGCCCGCACTCCCACCAGCCGGACGCTCATGGGACGCTCCCCCAGTGCTGCCAGCAGCGATATCGCTGCCGCATAGATGGCATTCGCGCTGTCAGTAGGTTCGCTTAGCCTTTTGGTCCGCGTCAGCGTCGAGAAATCCGCGTAGCGCAGTTTGATTGCGACTCCGCCGCACTGAAGATGGGCTGATCGAAGCCTCGCCGCCGTCCGATGAGACAACCGAAGCATTTCGGTATGCAAGGTGGGATCGTCGCTGACGTCGGCAGCAAATGTCTCTTCGGCACCGATGGTCTTCTCCTGGCGGGTCACCGTCACGGTGCGCGGATCCCGACCCCAGGCGAGATCATGGACGTGCTGCCCGGAAACACCTAACAGCTTGCGCAGGGAAGATAGTGGGGTGTGCGCGAGGTCCTCCACGGAGCGGATCCCCAGCCGCGCCAGTACTTCCTGCGTTTTGGCGCCAACACCCCAGAGCGCTGACACGGGAAGGGGGTGCAGGTACGCCACAGTCTCCTCCCCCGGGATAACCAGCAGACCGTTGGGCTTCGAACGGGTCGAAGCAATCTTGGCAACAAATTTGGTGGTCGCAGCCCCCACACTCGCCGTAATTCCAAGCTCCCGGCGAATCGTTGTTCGAATCAGCTCACCAATTTCGCGCGGCCCACCGAGCCGACGCATCGACCCCGCAATGTCCAGGAAGGCTTCGTCGACGCTGAGCTGTTCCACCAAGGGAGTGATGGTTCCAAAGATCGACATCACACCATGTGAGACTGCCGAATACTTCTCATGATGGGGTTCAAGCACCACCCCCTGCGGACATAACCGCATGGCGGCCGACATCGGCATAGCCGAGCGGACTCCGAACCGCCGCGCCTCATAAGATGCTGACAGGACCACCGACCGGCCGCTGGGCGAACCGACAATCACCGGTGTGCCCACGAGGTCCGGACGATCCAGTAATTCGACAGCCACATAGAAGGCGTCCATGTCCACATGAAGGATGGTGCACTCTGCATCTGGGAGGTTAGTCCTGGGCCCGGCTGTCACAGTCCAATCGTAGCCAGTCAGTAGGATGGAATAACCCACAGACCAACCGGCCGGCGGAATGCCCGGCGCACCCCCACGCGGAAACCTATCCGCACACTGAGGAGAGCCAATGACCGACCGGACCCCCTTCGTCGAGGACGCCTCAGTCGCTCAGCTAATCGCTGACGAGCAGTCCACGTACCGCGCCGAGGTGACGAGAGGCCTTGGCCTCTTCCTCACGCGCCAACAGGCAATCCTCGGGGATATTGCCGATGATGCGCTGGAGCTGACTGCTGCTATTGGCCGACTGACTTCGGGTGGCAAGAGGCTACGCGCCTCACTCTGCTATTGGGGATTTCGAGGGGCCGGAGGATCCTCGGATGCACGCGAACCGGTTTTGGCCGGCGTCGCGCTTGAACTCTTCCAGGCGGCCGCGCTAATTCACGACGATGTAATTGACCGCTCCGATACCCGACGCGGCTCCCCCAGCGTGCACCGGCAGTTCGGAACGCTCCACGAGCGAAACCGCTGGCATTTAAGTTCGGACCGGTTTGGAGTATCTGCAGCTGTGCTGACCGGCGATATGTGCCTCTCCTTCAGCGAAGAACAGTTCTCGGATATCGGCCCTGGTGCGGCGTCGGGCACTGCGGCCCGGTCAATCTTCAACCGGATGCGCACCGAGGTGATGGCTGGCCAGTACCTGGACCTACTGGAAGAAGCGGTGGGGCCGGACCGGACGCCGGACGACGCCGCCGCGCGGGCACTGCGGATTGTCAGGTATAAATCTGCCAAGTATTCGATCGAGCACCCGCTTGGCCTTGGCGGCGCCCTGGGTGGTGCCGGCGCAGCACAGTTGGCTGGCTACTCGGCCTTCTCACTTCCGCTGGGTGAAGCGTTCCAGCTTCGGGACGACGTCCTGGGAGTGTTCGGCGACCCAACTGTCACGGGGAAACCCGCTGGGGACGATCTGAGGGAGGGGAAACGGACCCTACTCATCGCCAAGGCGCTTCAGAACGGGAGTCCGCGGGACCAGGAACTGATCAACAGCACCCTGGGCCAGGCGGATCTCGACGACGATGGGGTGTCACGACTGCGCGACGTCATTGCCTCTTCGGGAGCGCTGGTCGCGGTCGAGTCGCTGATTGCCGAACATTCAGAATCGGCAGCCCAGGCGCTAAAACGCCTGGAACTGGATGCGGTGTGCCGGTCGGCCCTTGCCGGGTTGGCAACCGCTGCGGTGAGCCGGTCAGCTTAGGCGGTAAACCCGGGCGATGACGAGTCCTGGCTTACCAGGCGGCGGCCTGGGCCCGTCGGCGAATTTCGGTTTTGCGGCCTTCGCGCAGCGCGTCGATAGGTCGTCCGGGCAGTGACTCGTCGGGGGTGAACAACCACCTGACAATATCCTCGTCGCTGAACCCGGAATCAGCGAGGACGATGATCGTCCCCTTGAGACTGTCAACTACTGCACCCTCGAAGATGAACTCCGCGGGGACGCTCCTGACGTTTCGTTCGGTGCTGCGGAGCGCGATTAGCGATTTCTCATCGAGCAGGCCGTGGACCTTGGTGATGGGCACATCCAACTCAAGTGCCACCTCCGGAAGGTTCAGCCAGGCGGGCACGAGTTCTTCGAGTTCATTCACCCCCTAAGGGTGCCAGATGTGAGGGCATCCCTCCACTTCTTGATCCGACACGCCGGCGATCAAGTAACGGGTTTGAACGGAACTATTGTGCTAGGTGACATTTAGTGTAGATTCTCATGAGTCACACCAGTAACACTAACAACATCAGACTCTCGCGCACCATCAGATGTTTTTGAAAGAGGTCCCCGACGGGCATGCCCGTCGGGTCTCCATTCGGCCATCGGCGCGGCCCGTACCGTTGACCATAGATGAGGATTTTGACCATGACTGCCCAGCGCTCATCATCGCCGCTGTTTAAAACCCGGGCCCAGGCCCCAGGTACCCGCATTCCCAACCGTTTCAATGTGGCGGTATCCACTGCCGCCATCCCCGCTGTACTGCTCTCCGCCGTCGCACTCGCGCAGCCAGCCGCTGCCGCACCCGTGACTGTGAGCTCACAGCAGGTTCCCCGCCTCGCCCCTGCCGTGACCGCTCCTGCGGGCCTCACCATCCCGGCGAGCACTATTGCGACCCGCATCCCGACCTTCCTGGCTCCGGCCCAGAGTGCCCCGAAGACCTACACCGTGCAGGCCGGCGATACCATCAGCGGGATCGCACTGAAGCTCGGCCTGGAAACCGGTGCCGTCCTCAAAGCCAATGGTCTGGGTGCAAGCTCGATCATCTACCCGGGTCAGAAGATCAAGCTCACTGGCGCATCCTCCAGCACGCCCGCTGCCAAGCCGGCAAACGACACGAAGCCGTCCTCCGGCTCTTCCTACACGGTGAAGGCCGGTGACACGCTGAGTGCCATCGCTGCCAACCACGGTGTCAGCCTGGGCACCGTGCTGGATGCCAATTCCCTGTCGATGTCATCGATCATTCACCCGGGCCAGAAGATCAAGCTGGGCGGTTCCGCTGAGGTTTCGGTTGCATCAACCGAAATCGCGCCTGCAGCGCCGCAGTCCGCCAAACCTGCCGCCAACGGCGGCAAGTACACGATCAAGGGTGGTGACACCCTGGGCGCCATCGCTGCCAAGCACAACGTCAGTCTTCGCGATCTGCTCTCAGCCAATGCCCTCAGCGCCACCACCATAATCCACCCCGGCGCCAAGCTGACCATCCCAGGCAAATCGGCGCCGACGGCGGAAGCAGCACCGGCTGCCGAGACCGATACGCCAGCAGATCTGGTCCCGTCCACCTTCCTGCACTACACCTACCCGCAGCACGTGGTATCCGAAGCAAACCGCAACAAGCACCTGCTCAACTCCCTGCCGGTCCCCGGCAACGAAGCCATGAAGACCATCGTTGCTGACACTGCACGTTCCATGGGCGTCGACCCGAGCCTCGCCCTGGCCGTGTCCTTCCAGGAGTCGGGCTTCAACCAGCGTGCGGTTTCGCCTGCCAACGCCATTGGTGCCATGCAGGTCATCCCGATGTCCGGTGAATGGGCCTCCGACCTTGTGGGACGCAAACTGAACCTGCTGGACCCCTACGACAACGCGACCGCCGGCGTAGCGATCCTGAAGTCGCTGATTCGCACCAGCGCCAGCCTTGAGGAAGCCATCGCTTCCTACTACCAGGGTCAGTACTCGGTGACTACCCACGGGATGTTCAGCGACACGAAGAACTATGTTGCCGCCATCAATGCCCACCAGGCGAACTTCCGGTAGCAACGCCATCGGACGGCCGTGAATCGGGGTGGAATCGGGTGTCGGTTCCACCCCGTTCCATGTGTGCACTTAGGATCGAAGGGTGCAGGGACGGCAGAATGACCCACTGGTTGGCTCAGTTGTAGACGGGCGATATCTCGTTTTGTCGCGCCTTGCCAGAGGCGGCATGTCGACCGTCTACCGGGCCACCGACCAGCGGCTCGATCGCGATGTGGCCCTCAAAATCCTCTATCCCCATCTCGCTGAAGACTCGAGCTTCCTGGATCGCTTTGAACGCGAGGCAAAGTCCGCCGCACGCCTGTCCCACCCGCACGTGGTCGGTGTCCTGGACCAGGGCGTCGAAGACTCCCCTGACCGCTCGCTGGCCTACCTGGTGATGGAATATGTGCCGGGGAAAACCCTCAGGGACCTGCTGCGGGAAAAGGGCAGGCTCACCCCACGGCTGGCTCTGGCCATGATGGACCCTGTGGTGGAAGGGCTTGGCGCCGCACACGACGTCGGGTTGGTCCACCGGGACGTCAAACCGGAAAATGTTCTTCTAGCGAGCAACGGCCGGATCAAAATCGCTGACTTTGGCCTGGCACGGGCCGTTTCCACCACCACCAACACCGGCACCCTGATCGGGACGGTGGCCTATCTGTCCCCTGAATTGGTCACCGGCGGGGGCGCTGACGCCCGGAGCGACATTTATTCTGCGGGTATTGTCCTCTTTGAGCTGCTGACGGGGAAGCAACCATATACCGGGGATGTCCCGATCCGGGTAGCGCTCCAACATGCCAACTCGACCGTCCCGGCGCCGTCGAGCTTAGTCCCGGGTCTCGCGTCGGACATTGACGAGCTGGTGCAGTGGTGCACGGCTGTGGACCCTGAGGACCGACCGATCGACGGGAACGCCCTGCTGGGTGAACTACGACATATCCGGACCACCCTCACTGACGAGGAACTGGATTTCGAATTGCCGGTGGGCTCTGATCACGCCGCAGCAGCAGACCAGACCGGTGCCACCCC